>JAEWMM010000097.1 GCA_023457175.1 Bacillota bacterium
GTCTGGGGTCGGGATGCTGCTTTAATACGACTACCATGTGTGTTCCCTCCGAACTTTCCCATAATGTTGTGATTTTTTGGCATTTTAAGGTAAATTAAAAGGGCTTCGCAGTATTTCACTGCGAAGCCCACACTCGACAATTTTCACGCCGTTTTAGCTTAAAACCGGCTGAACACTCTGTGGATTTCTGTTTGCAGCGAAATACGAATAAGCCTTGCCATAAAAGTAAAAGGCAAAGCTAAAGTAATAATAAAAGTATTTTACTGCAGACAGATGTTGTTTCATGATGTTACGCTCCTAAAAGGAATTGCAAATATGATAACATAAAGAGCCGTCAACATAAAAGGGGGAAATACAACAATGTTCAAATTAAATTCACGTCATTTTTTATGCATTCTAGCTATTTTCATCTTCTAACGGCAATTTATCCGGCGTACTATCCGCCATTTCGGGTGGCGACACGGCGTCGTCAAGCGGCGGTTCGGCCGTTTCGACCGGCGCTTGGAAACCCTCGTCAACCTCGTCAAGAATCACATCGGTAACTGTGTCGGCACAATCGCCCGCCTGTGCCGACAACAGTTTTTTAGCGGCGTACGCGGCAGCAGCCGCCAGACCGGCCAATAACAACCATTTTTTCATGTAAAGCATCTCCTTTTATTTTTTGAGCGGTAAACGCCCAGCACGATCTGTTTATCTTATTATAATTATTATAGCCCCACAGTGTGAAAATTTTTTTGACCGGGCTGTAAACTTTTGGCGAAAAAACGGCAAAATGAACGCTTTTCCTCACCCGGAAACACGTCCGGTATGATATCGTACTGCTTAACGGGTTCCTCTTCGAAGCCGGAGAGGCAGCCTTGACACAAACGGTGCACCATCTTAAAATAGAAACATCCAAACCGAAGGGAGCAGCGCGCATGGCACAGGTTAAGGGCAGGTTCGCCCCCAGCCCCAGCGGCAGAATGCATCTGGGCAATATTTTTTGCGCGCTGCTGGCATGGCTGTCGGTCAGGCATCAGAACGGCAGCCTTTTGCTGCGCATAGAAGATCTTGACCCGGCGCGCTGCCGCAGGGCCTACGCCGAGCAGCTTGAGGACGACCTGCGCTGGTTGGGGCTCTCATGGGACGAGGGCGGCGTTGACGCTCCCGGCCCGCACGCGCCCTATTGCCAAAGTCAGCGTGGTGAGATATACGCGCAGATGTTCGACCGGCTTTTAGAACACGCGCCGCTCTACCCCTGCTTTTGCAGCCGTGACGAGCTGCACGCCGCCTCGGCGCCGCACCGCTCTGACGGGCGGCTGCTGTATGGCGGGCGCTGCCGGGCTTTAACCGATACCCAGCGGACAACACTCTCGGAAAGCCGCCGCCCCGCCCTGCGCATTACGGTACCGGATGAAACCTTTTCTTTTTCGGACAAAAGCGGCTGCGTATTTTCGGAGAATCTACGCGCCGACTGCGGCGATTTTATCATCCGCCGCTCTGACGGTGTTTTTGCCTACCAGTTGGCCGTGGTCATCGACGACGCGCTGATGGGCGTCACCGAGGTGGTGCGCGGACGTGATCTTCTTGATTCTACCCCGCGTCAGCTGTTTTTATACCGTGCGCTGGGATTTGCGCCGCCCGCGTTCGGGCATCTGCCGCTGCTGCTGTCGGCCGACGGCAGGCGGCTTTCAAAACGCGACCGGGACATGGATATGGGCGTGCTGCGGCAGCGCTTCACCGCGCCCGCGCTTTTGGGGCGGCTAGCCTTTTTGGCGGGGCTGGCCGAGCGGCTCGAACCGGTCACGGCACAGGAGCTGGTGGCACATTTTTCGTGGGACGCTTTACCAAAGGGGGATATTTTTGTGCCGCCTGCCCTGTTTTAAGGACGAATTTAATAAATTTAAAAGCGCCGCCTATCGGCGAGGTGAAATTAAAACGTTTGCAACATTTTTAACAAATTTCTGCTGCTATTTTGTCAAAGGTGTGCTATCATATAGGGGCAACGGTATATTTATCCATTTAAAACACAAGGAGATGTTCTGATGAAAACCGGACTGGTCTTAGAGGGCGGCGGTATGCGCGGCATGTACACCATAGGCGTACTCGACCGTTTTTTAAATGCCGGCATCGCCTTTGATTATGTCATCGGTGTTTCGGCGGGCGCCTGCAACGGCGTATCCTACGTCGCAGGGCAAAAGGGCCGCAACTACCGCATCAATACCCGCCATATTCTTGACAAGCGCTATATCAGCCTCTCAAATCTCATTCATGAGGGGTCGCTGTTCGGCATGAACTTCTTGTTTGAAACGGTGCCCAACGAGCTGGATCCCTTTGATTACGAGGCATTTTTACAAAGCCCCACCGAGTTTGTCGTAGGGGTCACCGATGTGCACCTCGGTCGACCTGATTATTTTACCAAAGAGGCGCTAAACCACGATTCAACCGCGCTGTGCGCGTCCTCGTCGATTCCCGGCTTTTCTCCGATGGTCTCCTTTCGCGGCAAGCAGTATCTTGACGGCGGAACCGCCGACCCCATCCCGTTTAAAAAAGCGTTTGCCGACGGCTGCGACCGCCTTGTGGTGGTGCTGACCCGCGACCGCACATACCGCAAGCAGCCCGAACGTCTGCGCCCGCTCTACCGCGTCCTGTACCGGCAGTACCCCGCGCTCATTGAGCTGCTCGACCGGCGCTATCTGATCTACAACCGCACGCTCGAAGATCTGCGTACGTTTGAAAAAGAGGGGCGCATCCTCGTCCTGTCGCCCGAGAAGCCGCTGGAAATCGGACGGTTCGAAAAGGATCCGCGCCGTTTAAGCGCCGCCGCGCAGCTGGGCTACCACGATGCCGTCGCCGCCGAAAAGAAAATTAAGGCGTTTCTGTCGGGCGTGACGGTTTAAGCCGATCTAAAATATAATATTCAAGCGCTTGCTCCCATCCGGCGGGCGAGCGCTTTTCTTTCGGCCTGTTTTGCACAAAATGATATAACAGCGCCAGTTCAGCCTTGTTCAGCAACGCAAAGAGC
>JAEWMM010000098.1 GCA_023457175.1 Bacillota bacterium
CGCTTCAAGGCGCCGCTTTAGGATGCGTTGCGCTTATTTTTGCCGGGGCGCAAAGAATATATCGGTTTGTCAAACCCGCCGGAGTCAATGTGCCCTTAAGGTGTTTAAGCATGGAGGATGCGGATGCGAATTAGAAGAAAACCCTGGGCGCGGTCGGAGCTGGCCGCCAGCCCGTTTGTCATAGACGCCCCCGATGACTGCCGCGGACGTTGGAAAGAGATGTTTGCGAGGCCCCAAGCGCCGCTGCATCTGGAGCTGGGCTGCGGCAAGGGCGGCTTTATCGCGCAGAAGGCGTTCGAAAACCCCGATATCAATTTTCTGGCCGTCGACCTTAAAAGCGAGGTGCTTGGGCTGGCCAAGCGCAATGCCGAGCAGGTCTATGCGCAAGGCGGGCGCGCGGTGGACAATCTCCGCCTCGCGGCCCATAACATAGAATGGAATGACCATATGCTCGGCCCGGAGGATCGCATTGCGCAGATATACATTAACTTTTGCAACCCCTGGCCTAAAAAACGCGATTTTAAGCATCGGCTTACCCATCCCAGACAGCTGGCGCTTTACAAAAGATTTTTGCTGCCGGGGCATCCGCTGCTGTTTAAAACCGACGATGATATCCTTTTTGAGGCCACCGGAGAATATCTTGCTGAAAGCGGTTTTAAGGTGGTCGAACATATTGTCGATCTGCCGGCCTCGCACGAGGCGTCGGCTATTATGACAGAGCACGAGCGCATGTTTCGTGACATGGGACTGCCCATCCATTACATTGCCGCTGTGCTGCCGGAGGGAAATGTATGAAACCGCTGATTTTACTGACCGCAGGATACGAAGTTTCCTCAAACGGGCAAAGCCGCAGATACCTTTACCAGAATTATGCCGACGCTGTTACCCGTGCGGGCGGCATACCGCTGCTGCCGCTCGATAACGGTGAGCTGGCCGGGAATTTGGCGGCGCTTGCCGACGGCCTGCTGCTTACCGGCGGGCCGGATCTTGACCCCGCGCTCTACGGCGAAGAGAAGCTGCCCGAGTGCGGCCCTGTCGACGCGCAGCGCGACGCGATGGAATACAAGCTGCTGGCGTGCTTTGTCCAAGCGCAGAAGCCGGTTTTTGGCATCTGCCGCGGCATTCAGGTTATCAACTGCTATTTTGGCGGCACACTGTGGCAGGATCTGCCCAGCCAGCTTGGGGTGACGCACAGCGGGGGCGACAGGCCGCACGACTGCGTTCACAAAACGACGCTGCTGTCAGGTTCGCTGCTGCGCCGGCTTTATGGGGACAGCATGTTGACCAACAGCTATCACCATCAGTCGGTCAAGGCCATGGCCGAGGGCTTTGTCTGCACCGCTACCTGCGGTGAAGTTGTCGAGGCGATGGAACATGCCTCGCTGCCGATATCGGCGGTGCAGTGGCACCCTGAGCGTATGACGGGCGACAACCGCTTTGCGCACCACGGCCCCGATTCGGCGCCGCTGTTTTTAAGCTTTGTTGAGCGGTGCGCAGCGGGCCGGCTGTGATTTAGCGGCGTTTTCAGGCCAAAAACATACCCGGGCAGAAGGTAGCTTCTGCCCGGGCTTACTTTTCACTTATCAGGGCGATCTGGTCGTAAAATACAAAGTCGTCGATATCGCCCTGCACTTCAAACCATTCCATAAAATTTACTAATACATCGTAGTCACTTTCATTTTGTTCCATAATTGATGTCTCCTTTATAAAATAGCTTCTATCATTATACGCAGCAAAAGCAAAAAAGATGTTAAAAAAAGTCTGGCAATTGATATTTTCTGCTCAAAACGATATAATACTTAAAATAGCATCATTATCCATAAAAGCCGGTTTTTGCATGGCGACCGGCTGCTGTTTCTTCAGGCATGCCAGCCGGCGGGGCTGCGCATGAATCGCCCTGATTTAATATATGATAATATGCGGCCGGTTTGTTATTTACGCCATGCTACCTCCTTACCCGATGTTGTTTGCCGCTAAAAAGCAATATTCTCAAATTTATTTGACGTCTTTATAAAATGTGGTATAACCTTCAGGCGATATCCTAAAAACCCATAAAAGCTTTCATCAGACTGGCTGCGCGGGATGAAAGCGTTTATCATGCACATATGCCGGCGCAGCGGCAGAAGGGAGTTTGTTATGTATTATAATGCAAAGAACTTTTTCCCTCTTATGAAAGATCGAAAAATAGACGTCATTGGCTTCGGGGTTAGCAACGCCGAGCTTTTGTTCCGTCTGGTACAAAACGGCGCAGAGGTGACGCTGCACGACAGCCGAAGCGAAGAGCAGTTTCGTCCCGACCAGATCGAGCGCCTGAAGAAGGCGCATGTGACGCTGTCCTTGGGCGCTAATTATCTTGAGGATTTAAACGGCGAGATTATTTTTCGTACCCCCGGCCTGCCCTTTACGACCGCACAGCTGACCCGCGCGCGTGAGCGCGGCAAAATCGTCACCAGCGAGCTGGAGGTGTTCATGCGGCTATGCCCCTGCCCCGTGTATGGCGTAACCGGTTCAGACGGCAAAACCACCACTTCGAGCATACTCGCGGAGATGCTGCGCCGCAGCGGCAAGACGGTGCATCTGGGCGGCAACATCGGTAAGCCGCTGCTGCCGATCTTAGACCTTGTGAGCGAAAACGATCTGTGCGTCGTGGAGCTTTCGAGCTTTCAGCTGTTGTCAATGCGCTGCTCACCCGATGTGGCGGTTGTGACCAACATCAGCCCCAACCACCTAGACGTGCATCGGGACATGGCCGAATATGTCGGCGCAAAGCGCAATATTGTACGGCACCAGAGCGCTTTCTCGCGGGCGGTGCTCTCGGCCGACAGCGCCGGGGCCGAGGCGTTTAAAGACGAGGTGCGCGGACCGCTCTCGTTCTTTTCGCGCCAGCGCCCGGTACAAAACGGCGCTTGGATGGACGCCAAGGGTGACCTTTACCACAGCGTGGGCGGGCGCGCGGTGTTTTTGATGAACCGCAGCGAGATTAAGCTGCCCGGCCTGCATAATGTTGAAAACGTGCTGGCGGCCATATCGGCCGCGTGGGGCGCCGTTACCCCTAAGCAGATTTGCGATGCCGCCCGCACCTTCGGCGGGGTGGAGCACCGTATTGAATTTGTGCGCTTAAAGGACGGCGAGCGCTGGTATAACGACTCAATCGCCACCTCGCCCACCCGGACGGTGGCGGGGCTGATGAGCTTTGAGGATAAGCTGATTCTAATTGCGGGCGGCTACGACAAGAAAATTCCGTTTGAACCGCTGGCCCACCCGGTATTAAGCCGCGTCAAGCTGTTGATTCTCACCGGTCAGACGGCGGATCAGATTGAGCGGGCGGTTACCACAGCCGATGGCTTTAAGGCCAGCGGGCTTCAGATTCTGCGCGCAAAGGATCTGGCCGAAGCGGTCGCGCTGGCCAACCAAAACGCCACCTTTGGCGATGTGGTTACCCTAAGCCCCGCCTGCGCCAGCTTCGACGCCTTTTCTAATTTTGAAGAGCGGGGCAACTACTATAAAAAGCTGGTCAATGCGCTTTAGCGTAATTGATCTGCAATAACTTGCGCTGTGACCATATTCGGCGGTTGCCGCCCACAGGCGGCGAACGGTCTTAACGCAATTGAAGGAGAAACAGATGCTCGATTTATTGAAAACGCTTTGCCCGGCAACGGGTGTTTCGGGCGATGAGCGCGACGCCGCCAAGGCGGCTGAGCAGCTGCTTTTGCCCTTGGGGTCAGTGGAACACACGCCGCTGGGCAGCGTGCTCTGCCAACTGCCCCCGGCAAGGGCGGGGCTGCCGCGCGTTATGCTGGCGGCGCATCTCGACCAGGTCGGCCTGATTGTCACACGCATCACCGACAAGGGCTTTTTAAAGGTGGCCGCCTGCGGCGGGCCGGATCGGCGTACACTGGCCGGTGCGCGGGTGACGGTGCATACCGCCAGCTGTAAGCTGTCCGGCGTTGTGGTCGCGATGCCGCCCCATCTTTCGGACGGCAAAACCAAGACCGCCAAGCCGGAGGAGCTTGCGGTGGATATCGGTCTTAGCGTCGAAGCGGCGCGTGAAAAGGTGGTGCTGGGCGACCGCATCACGCTCGACGGCGCGCTCGAGCCGCTTTTGGCCGACAGGGTCTGCTCTGCGGCGCTCGACGACCGCGCCGGCTGTGCGGCGGTTATCCGCGCAGCCGGGCTTTTAAAAAAGACTGAAAAGGCTGAAATTATTGTGGCGCTTGTTTCTCAAGAGGAGGTTGGCTCCGCAGGCGCTGCGACCTCGGCCTTTGCCGTTGCGCCCGATTTCGCCTTTGTTGTGGATGTTTCGATGGGGTTAACCCCCGACGAAAAGGCTGAAGCCTGCGGCGAGATGGGCAAGGGCCCGATGATCGGCGTCGCGCCGATTTTAGACCGCCGCCTCTCCCGGCTGCTGGTCGATACGGCCAAGCGCGCCAATATCCCCTGGCAGCTTGAGGTCATGGGCAGCCGCACCGGCACCGACGCCGACGTGATCGCCGTTTCGGGCAGGGGGGTGCGCACGGCGCTGGTGTCCATTCCCCTGCGTTTTATGCATACGCCGGGAGAGGTTGTAGCGCTCTGCGATGTTGAAAACACGGCCCGGCTGATTGCCGAGACGGTTGGAGGTGGCCTATGCAACAATTGATTAAAACGCTTTGTGCCGAGCGGGGCATCTCCGGAGACGAGGGACGCGTCCGTGCCGTCATCGAACAACAGCTGGCGGGCAAATGCGCCCTGACCGTCGACCCGTTGGGCAACCTGATCGCCGTTAAGCGCGGCGAGCGCCCTAAAAAGAAAATTGTTTTGTTTGCCCATATGGATGAGGTGGGCATGCTGATAACCGCTATCACCGGCGAGGGGCTGCTGAAGTTCTCGCCAATCGGCATCGACCCGCGCGTGCTGCACGGCCGCCGGGTGCGTATCGGCGACGCCGGTATTCCCGGCGTTATCGGCGCCAAGGCGTGGCATCATCTCGACGACGACGAGCGCGAGACCGAGCTAAAGACCGACGGGCTTTATATCGATGTCGGCGCGTCCTCCAAGGAGGAGGCGGCCTCGGTCGTGGGTCTTGGCGATGCGGTCTGCTTCGACGCGCCGTTTTGTGAATTTGGAGAAGGGCTGCTGCTCTCCCGTGCGCTCGATGATCGCATCGGCTGCGCGCTGCTCATCGACCTGCTGTGCGCCGACTGCCCGTGGGAGCTGACCGGCGTATTCACCTGCGGGGAGGAATCCTCGCTGTTTGGCGCAACCGCGGCGGCCAATGCCACCGCGCCCGAGATTGCGATTATTCTGGAAGCGACCACGGCGGGCGATATTGAAGGCGCTCCCGCCGACAAGGTGGTCTGCACCCTTAAAAAAGGCCCTGTCGTGTCGTTCGCCGACAAGGGCACGCTCTATGACCGCGAATTGTATGCGCTGGCTTTCAATGTCGCCGAGGAACGCGGCATTGCCGTTCAGACCAAGGAGGGTGTTTTTGGCGGCAACGAAGCCCGCGTGGTCGCGCGCGCGGGGGCGGGCGCTAAAACAATGGCCCTTTCGGTGCCCTGCCGTTACCTGCACAGCGCCTCCTGCGTGGCGGCCATGCAGGATGTTCTGGCGGCTAAAGAGCTGCTTTCGGCGGTCATCGACCCGCTGGCCCGGCTGTGATCTCCTATTGCGAAAGCGCGCCGCCGACAAAAACGCCGGACGCTGAAGGATTGATCGATTGCCGCATGCAGACGCTGGATGCCTGTTACGGCGCGCTGCCCGGTGCGCCGGACTGGTATTATGTGAGCGACTCAGGCGGCGTATTTTGCCGTTTTGGCGGCACGCTGCTCGTCACAGGTGTGCCGGATTTTGGCGAGCTGCTCTCCTTTGCGGATTTGCTGGGCGTCGGGCGGATCGAATGGACGTCGCCGTGGGACGAGAAAACGCATTCGTTAATGGGATGGACTTCTCAAAGTTATCCGGTGTTACGCTGCACCGGCCAAGGCACACCGATTTCTGAAAAACTGCAAACCGATATCCGCCTGCGCCGTTGCTTCGAGATTTTATGCGCAAGCGACGCAGAGTTTGCGCGCGAGGCCGACTATCTGCCGTGGCTTTCGGACATGACCCGCCGCCGCAACGCCGGACGCGCCGAAGCGTTTCTATATGATGATGCGGCCGTCGCCTGCATGACGGCCAAGGGGCGGCGCTGCGCCTATCTGTCGTCGGTCGCGGTGCTGCCCGAACGACGCGGTGAGGGGCTGGGCTTAGCATTGCTACACGCGGTCAGGGCCTATGCTGCGCTGTGCGGGCTGACCCTCTATACAGCGGCGCAGTTCGAGCCGCTGATGGCGTTTTATCAAAAGGCGGGCTTTCAGGCGCTGCCGCAGCGTCTTATCATCACAGAAAAGAGGAACCTCACATGATACAACCGGTTTTTTCGATAGATCCTGAGCTGCTGGAGCTTGCCCGGCGAGCGGAACAAAAGGCTGCATCCGCCTTTGCTATTATAGAAGAAAACGAGCAGCATAACGGTATGAAGGTGCTCAAGGCCTTTATCGACAACGGCATTTCTGCGGCGCACCTTTGCGGCAGCACCGGCTATGGCTATGGCGACGTGGGCCGCGACGCGCTCGACCGCGTGTTCGCGCAGGCGATGGGCGCTGAGGACGCGCTGGTGCGCCATAGCTTTGTTTCGGGCACCCACGCGCTGACGGTGGGCCTGTTCGGGTTGCTGCGTCCGGGGGACATGC
>JAEWMM010000099.1 GCA_023457175.1 Bacillota bacterium
AATGATTCTTATTTTAGCAGTCAGTTATGAACTGGCTATGAAGCCAACTTTGACGTTTTTCGCATTTATATGAGCTTTATCGCCGAATTCACCCACGGCCCCGCTGTGTAAAAATGCTTAAAGATCAGCGTTTGGCCGACCATTTCAGCCGAGACGGGCCCAAACTGTCCGCCTGAAGCCGAAATGAGAAACCACAGCACGGCCGAAACGACGAACACATACAGCATACCCTGTATTGCGCCCAATACCCCTCCGAGCAGCTCGTTAAATGTTCCTATAAGCGGTAAATGATTGACAGTTTTTAAAAGACCTGCGACGATTTTGACCAGCATCATCAAGAGGCTGAACATAATGAAAAACACCACAACCCGCAGCAGACCAATGGCAATCGGCGCGATAATCGTGTCGGTTATGGCGACGGTTGCCGTCGCGGCGCTGCTGTCGGCCAGCTGCTGATACCATTCCCCGACATAGATCCCCAGCTTCGACCCGAGCGCCATTGACAGCACCGCGGGCAGCTCACTTGCCAAATCCTCAAGGCCCTTGGCAAACGCGGCCGCGTCGGCAACGGTAAAAGCGCCCAGCCGTTGCGCGACCATAGCGGATATTTTCTCGTAAAAAAACTGCTGATAAATAAGCTCCGCCGCGGGCTGGCTGTAGGTGAGCGCTACAAACAGGGCGCCCAGTGACCCAAGCAGCACGACGATGGTGTTTAAAAAACCCTTTCGGTAAGAGGATATGGCAAAGGCGGCAATAATGCCCACCGTCAGCGCGTCGAGAATCCACGGCATTGGTTACTCTTCCTTTCTGTCCGGGCGGTTTTTGCAGCCTTCGTATTCTGAGTGTGGCAAAAGCACAGCTTTTGCCACTTGAATGACTTCCCTGTTAATCCTATCTTATGGCGGCATGGTTAATCTGCTGCATGGTTGCGTAATAAAGTCTCTTTCCGATCACCTGCGCAAAAAGCGCATCCGGCGTTTCGGTTATTTCTTCCTTTTGCAGCTGTGCGTTAAAGCGCACGGCGCGGTCGCCCAAAAACGCCAGCAGCCCGTCGTTATAAAAGTGCAGGCTTTTGATATTGCGGTCAAGGCGGCCTTGTGCCGTCAGGGCGGCGTTTTGATCCAGCAGAACCAACCGCACCGTGTGCGCGGCCTCATAGTCGCCGACGGCCAGCGCCACCGCGCCCTCCGGCGTGACGGCAAAGGCCGCGATATGTTCATCCAGCAGCGAATAGCTGCTTTCTTTGCCGCTGACATCCGACAGGCGATGCACCGCGCGGTCGGTGATGGCGGTGGCCTGCGCGTCTTCGGAAAGCGAGAGCGCCAGCAGCAGCTCATTTGAGAGCACATGAGCACAACGCTCCTGCCCTGTCGAAATCTCAAAGGCGGTCACCACCGATTCGAGCGCGCCGCCGTTTAAGCCAACGCCTCCTACGGCAATGTACCGCGCATTCTTATCCAGCGCCAGATTATAGATAATCCGCTCGGCCGACACCCACAAAAATTGCTGCGTGTAATTGGCGTCGTAGACAATCACCTGCGACTGGTCGCCTAATGCCGCCGTCGAGACGGCGCAGGCCCCGGTAGGCGCGATAGCCGCGGCGTAGATCGGGTAGTCAAACCTGTGCGAAAAAATCACCGTTTCGCCTGAGCGCACCTCCAGATCATAGCCGCCCCGCGCATAGGTCAGAAGATAACGCCCTGCGGAAACCGCCAGTATATTCTGGCCCGCCGTACGCTTATTGATCACCTGCTTACCAGCCTGATTGTAAACCGAAAAAGCATTTTCGGTCACCAGCACGGCGCGGTGTCCGACCGAGGTGAGCTGTAACGGCTCCGACGCAATATCCACCGGGTAGCCGGTCTGGTCAAACAGCATAGCCACCGTGTCTGACAGCAGCACGCCAAAGCCCTGCGAGGCAATATCAAAGCGCAGCGCGTAAACAATTACGGCGGCCGCAGTGATCAGCGCCACCGCCGTTAAACGCCGCACGGTTTTTCTAAAGGTATATTTTTTGCGTTCCTTTTCAAAATCGGTGGTTTTTCCCACATGTGCGCCCCCTTTGAGTAGCATACCGGCGACAATTGGTGTTCTGGCAAAAAGCGCAAGACCGGCGGCAGCATTGCGGCCTACGGCCGGATGGACGTTCAGATGCCATCCTGTCTCGCCCCTGTTTGATCGCCGGTCTTCAAGCCTGATAAAAAAGATTCGTCATAAAATACTTCCAGCAGTATCAGCCCGCGCGCGGGGGCGGTCATGCCCGCCCGGCTGCGGTCTTTAGATGCGATAATCTCAGGAATGCTGCCGGCCGCAAGGCTGCCCTGCGCCATATCAAGCAGCGTGCCGGCCATAATGCGCACCATGTTGTAAAGAAACCCGTCGCCCGCGACTGAAAATTCGATTAAATCGGCATTTCGTACCACCGACGCATCAAAAATAGTGCGAACGGTGTCTTCAATCGATGAACCGCTGTTCTGAAAGGCAGCAAAATCATGCCTGCCGACAAACTGGCGCGCCTGCGCATTCAAAAAATCGGTATCGAGGCGATATGGGATGTGCAGCGCAAGCCCCTCGTAAAAGGGGTCGCGCAGCGGGCTGTTTAAAACACGGTAGCAGTAGCGTTTGCCCTTGCAGGAATACCGGGCATGAAAGTCCTGCGGCACCTCGCGGCAGGCCGTTACCGCAATAGCGGGCGGCAGCTTGACGTTTAGGGCCGGAATCAACCGCTCGCACGGAATGCGGCTGTCGGTTGAAAACGAGACGCAGTACATCATGGCGCTTACGCCCGAATCGGTACGGGAGCAGCCCTTGACGTCGGGGCGGTGTTTCAACACCGCTTCTAGCGCATCCTGAAAGGTCTGCATGACGGTGGGAGCATTTTTCTGCACCTGCCAGCCGCAAAATGCCCTACCGTCAAAACGCAGCGTCACGAGTAAATTTCGCAAGATAACACCTCAAGGCTCTTTATAACAAAATTTGGCTTATTCAATATCTGTATGGAAAAGAAAGCTTTGCTAAATTAAAGTTTAGCGGCGGGAGCCTGTAAGGCCCGTAATCAAGCGCCACCCGGCCTTGGACGCAAACCTGAGAAACAGCTAACCTAAAGCTCTTTACCGCCGCAGCAGATCGGCCTTTAGCATCTAATTCTGGGAGAGATCCTTAAGAGAGGGGCGAGGAGCGCCCTCTCTTAAGTCGTTGGGAGAGGGGTTCCCCAAGGGGGGAACCGTCGAAAGGTTCCTCCCTTGGGCGGTCTTTTTGCCTACTTTTTCTGGCGGCAGAAAAAGT
>JAEWMM010000100.1 GCA_023457175.1 Bacillota bacterium
AAGCAGCGGAGAATGCGGGCGCAGGGAAAAGCCGATAAGCTTAATATCGCTGAGATAACGGCCTATTTAAATGCGGCCATTGTTCTTCCGCAGACTGAGCAATAGTCAAAGCCTTTGCATAGGCTGCTTAACGTCCGTGCAGATATTGCGCCGAAAAATAGTACTTTTGCGATAGGCTTCTGGTATCGCGCATTAGGATTGACAGGTGGCAGAGCGTTAGTCAGATTGTTGAACTGTTTAACCAATCGTGTAAAATTGGCGACGCGTCAATACTAGTTGTATAAAAAGCGGGTCATATGCTATTTGGCATATGACCCGCTTTAAACTATTGCAATTAAAAGTACAAGGGGGCGGCGCTTAATCCAACAACATACGATCGTTATCCAGCTCTTTGGCTGACGCCGCGCGAAAACGCTCTAACAGGCCGTTGACCGTCATAGTCCGGCGCTCCTCACCGGCGATATCGAGGATAATTTTGCCCGAATCCATCATAATGGTTCGGCTGCCAAGCGCCAGCGAGGAACGCATGTTATGCGTGATCATGATGCAGGTAATGCGGTTTTCAGCCACAATGCTGCGCGTGAGCTGCAATACTTTTTCGGCGGTAGCGGGGTCAAGTGCTGCGGTGTGCTCGTCGAGCAGCAGCAGCTTTGGCGTAATCAGCGTCGCCATCAGCAGGGTCAGCGCCTGCCGCTGACCGCCTGACAACAACCCGACCGGCGAAGAGAGGCGGCTCTCAAGACCCAGCTCCAGCGTAGCCAGCCGCTCGCGCAGATAGCGCCGATCCTTAGCGGTGAGGCCAAACGGCGACGTATGCGCAGCCGTGCGCATATAGGCCAGCGAGAGGTTTTCTTCAATGGTCATGCTCGGCGCGGTACCCGAAAGCGGATCCTGAAACAGCCGGCCGATTGATTGGGCCCGGCGGTAATCCTTTTTAAAAGTGATATCCTCGCCGTCGAGAAAAATGTGACCCGAATCGATCAAAAACATGCCTGCAATGGCGTTCATAACGGTGGACTTACCTGCGCCGTTTGAGCCGATAATGGTCAGGAATTCCCCTTTGTCGAGGTGCAGGTTAAAGCGGTCGAGTGCTTTTTTTTCGTTGACCGTTTTAGGATTGAAGGTTTTTGTGACATTTTTAAGCGTCAGCATGCTTCTGCGCCTCCTTTCTCAGGCGATAAAGCCGGTACTGATCCCGTACTGCCGGATAAGAAATGGCGACCATAACGATGATGGCCGACACCAGCTTTAGGTCGGACGTTGAAACCGACGCCGAAAGCGCCATGGCGATAATGATACGGTAGATGACCGCGCCCACAACCGCCGCCGAGATAGCCCGCGCAACCGAGGGGCTGCGAAACAGCATGTCGCAGAGCACCTCGCCGATAATCAACGACGCGAGACCGATAACGACCATGCCGGTACCCAGTGTAATTTCAGAAAACATCTGGTATTGGGCCAGCAGGCCGCCCGAAAGCGAAACGAGCGCATTGGCGATGCACAAACCGACGGTCGTGGTAAAGGCGGGGTTTATCGACGAGGCGCTCACCATGGTGCGGTTGTCGCCGGTGGCACGAACCGATAGCCCTAAACGGGTGCGCAAAAACAAAATGAGCGCAGCCGCGGTCAATACGGCGAAAAGCAGCGAAAGAATCAGCTTGGCATATCCTCTGAGCGCGGCGGGCAGCAGCTTTGAAAATAGCGTAAAAATTGTATCCTCGCGCAGCAGCGGCAGGTTGGAGCGGTTGCCCATGACGCGCAGGTTGATTGAATAGAGCGCTGTCATCGTGATGATACCGGCCAGAATCGGCTGCACCCTGAGCTTGGTTTGCAGCGTGGCGGTGACCAGACCTGCCAGCGAGCCGGTAAAAGCCGCAAAGATCAGGCCGAGCACCGGGTGACCCAGCACCGTCAGGGATGCCGCCGCCGCTGCCCCCAGCGTAAAGGAACCGTCGACTGTGAGATCAGCAATATTAAGTGTCCGGTAAGAAAGATAAAGGCCAAGCGCCACGAGACTGTAGATGAAGCCCTGCTCGGCTGCGCCGCGCAGTAAAATCATGCTCATTGAAAAACCTCCTGCCGATTGCTGCGGCCAATCACAGCGTAACCGCAGCGCGTTGTAACATTGCAAATGGAATGAATTAATTGGTGTACTTTGAAACGTCAATACCCAGCGCAGCGGCCGTATCCTTGTTAGCGACGGTGCTATACTGCGTTAAAACCTGTACCGGCACATCGGCAACAGCCTTACCGGAGAGTATTTGAGCCGCCATCTGCGCGGTTTGCACCCCCAGCTGCGTATAGTTGACGCCTACGGTGGCCAGACCGCCGTCGTTTACCATAGAGTCGGCCGCGACATAGACCGGCAGCTTGGCTTCAATCGCGATCTGTGCGAGATTAGGCATGGCGTAGGCAACGGTGTTGTCAATGGGGCAGAAGATGGCGTCCACCTTGCCGATCAGCGACTGCGCGGCGGAGGTAACCTCGCCCGAATTGACCACGCAGGTTTCGATGTACTGGACACCCTTGGCTTCCAGCGCAGCCTTGGCGTTGCTGATGACTGAAACCGAGTTGGATTCGCCCTGATTATAAAGGAAGCCATAGGTTTTGATACCGGGGGTCAGCTCGTCGGCCAGCGTGAAAATCTGCTCGGTGGGAATGGCGTCTGAGGTGCCGGTGCAGTTGCGGTCAGGCGCTTGGAGGCTGCCGACAAGACCGGCGCTCACCGGGTCGGTGACAGCCGAAAAGATGATCGGAATATCGGTGGTGGCGGCTGCGGCAGCCTGCGCCGCAGGGGTAGCGATGGCGATAATGAGGTCTACCCCGTCGCCGACAAATTTCTGCGCGATGGAATTGAGCGTACCGGGGTCGCCCTGACCGTTCTGGTAGTCGATAGTCACCTTGGAGGCGTCAAAGCCCTCGGCGGTCAGTTGGGTAAGAATCGCTTCGCGGATTTCGTCAAGCGAGGGATGCTCCATCATTTGCACGAGGCCGATCTTGACCTTTTGAGCTTGCGGTGCGGCCGAGGAAGCGTCTCCGGCCGGAGGGACAGAAGAAGGGGCGGCGGACGGGCTGCCGCAGGCGGCAAGCAACGTTAATGTGGCAACCAGAATTACTGCTAATAGCTTTTTCATCTGCAATCGCTCTCTTTCATATACAATAATTAATTCGGATGATTAATGGGCGGAAAATTTACGAGCGTCGCCATCGTGTGAATCGGAAAATCTGCTGCATTAAAATTCACTCCTTATGCTGTACGTTGCCGGAATATTACCGGATAAAAAACAAAAAACCTGTCCTTGAAACAATAGTATTGTTTCAAGGACAGGAAAAAATCATTCCTGCGGTGCCACCTTGATTGCCGCGCTTAAAAACGCGACCGCTTTATCCGGGATGCCAACACATCCCCTGCCCTTTAACGCCGGCGTGTGCGTCGCAAAATACTCAGGCTGTGTTGCCCTTTCCGTGCGCCCTCTGCGGTCCATCCATACCGACTCGTGTTGCTGCCGGGATTCCAGCGTTCCCCGGCTCTCTGTGAGCGCGTCATCGGTTTACTCTCCGCATCATCGGTTTCTTGTATTAAATCACAGACAAACGATGCTGTCAAGCCCTTGTTTTAAAAATAAGAGAAGGGATGCTATATCCTATGCATTGTGCAAGGCGCGTGACACCAAAACAAGGGCATTGATTGAAGCCAGCCTATTTGCCGCTCTTGAGGCGCTTCATGCGCAGGTCGTGCGAGAGCTCACGCTTTCTGATGCGCAGGCTTTTGGGCGTGACCTCAAGCAGCTCGTCGTCGGCGATGAACTCAATGCAGGCTTCAAGAGAGAGCTTTCTCGGCGGGGTGAGGCGCAGTGCGTCGTCCGAACCGGAAGCGCGCATATTCGAGACATGCTTGCGCTTGCAGACGTTGACGACCATATCCTCCAGCTTGGGGGAAGCGCCAACGACCATGCCGGCGTAGACCGGCGTGCCGGGCTCGATGAACAGATCGCCGCGCTCTTGCGCGTTGTAAAGACCGTAGGTGACGGCCTCTCCCGTCTCGTGCGCAATCAGCGAGCCGCTCTGGCGGCTGACAATTTCGCCGCGGAAAACGTCGTAGCCATGAAACAGCGTTGCGATGATACCCTCGCCGCGTGTATCGGTCAAAAACTCACTGCGGTAGCCGAACAGGCCGCGCGAAGGAATCAGGAATTCAAGCTTCATGCGCTCACCAACCGGGTTCATGCTGATGAGGTCGGCCTTTCTGGCGCCGAGCTTTTCCATTACGCTGCCCACCGCGCCTGAGGGAACATCGATAATAGCGGTTTCAAACGGCTCCAGCAGGACACCATTTTCTTCATGCATCAGGGCGCGGGGCGCACCGACCGCAAACTCAAAGCCCTCGCGGCGCATGGTCTCAATCAAAACCGAGAGGTGCATCTCGCCGCGGCCCAAAACGCGGAAACTGTCGGTGGTGGCGCCGTCCTCGACGCGAAGCGAAACATCCTTTAACAGCTCACGGAACAGGCGGTCGCGCAGCTGGCGCGAGGTGACGAACTTACCTTCTTTACCGGCAAACGGACTGTCGTTGACCGAAAAGGTCATCTCGACAGTCGGCTCTGAGATTTTGGTAAATTCGATCGGCTCTATTTTTTCGGGCGCACACAGCGTGTTTCCAATGGTGATGTCTTCAATGCCCGAAAACATCACAATGTCGCCGGCCTTCGCCGACTGCACCGGCGTTCTGCCGATGCCCTCAAACTGATAAATGGCGGTAATTTTACCGCGTAGATTTACCGTCTCATCGTGGAAATCGCAGATGGCAACCGATTGGTTGACCTTTATTTCGCCACGCTCGATGCGGCCAACGGCGGTACGGCCGACAAATTCATTGTAGTCGACGGTCGAGACCAACACCGACAGCGGGCCGTCGGCGTCGAGCTCAGGACAGGGAATGTATTCGAGAATCGTCTCGAACAGCGCGGTCAGATCCGCGCCTTGTACATCGGGCGAATAGGAGGAGGTGCCCGCGCGGCCGGAGCAGAAGACCATGGGGGTGTCGAGCTGCTCGTTGGAAGCGCCAAGGTCGAGCATGAGCTCAAGCACTTCGTCGATGACCTCGTGCACACGGGCGTCGGGCTTATCGACCTTATTGACCACCGGTATAACGGCCAGTCCCAGCTCCAACGCCTTTGACAGCACAAAGCGGGTCTGGGGCATCGGTCCTTCGGCCGCGTCTACCAGCAGCAGCACGCCCGAAACCATGCCGAGCACGCGCTCGACTTCTCCGCCAAAGTCGGCGTGTCCGGGGGTGTCGACGATATTAATTTTAGTGCCCTTATAATTGACCGAGGCATTTTTTGCAAGAATGGTGATGCCGCGCTCGCGCTCAATGGCACCCGAGTCCATAACACATTCCTCGACCTGCTGGTTTTCGCGGAAGGTACCGCTTTGCGCAAGCATGCCGTCGACCAGTGTGGTTTTGCCGTGGTCAACGTGCGCGATAATGGCGATATTGCGTAAATCTGTTCTTTTCAAAATGATCCACCTATTTTCCGTGCCGCCGCAGGGCACAACATTAATGATAATTTGTTTTTAACCTTAAAATTATACAGCCAACCGTACCGCCGCGTCAAGAAAAATGTTATAAAATGTAAAGGTGCTGTCTGGTAAGGCATATTATAGTCAAATAATTTGAAAACAGTAGCAGAATAAGCGCGGATATTTTGCATCTGGCAAGGCGGAGGATACAGGCGGGCCTGACATCCACCAAGAACGGTAACACGATGCAAAACAAACTGCCGCAGCCCTGCTTGTAAATTGTCTGACTAATAACCGGCAAGGCTTATTATACTTTGGCTTTGTCACATGTCAGGACTGTAACAAGGACGCTTTGTAAAGGTCAATCGATGAACAAAAAGCGGCCGCGGGACAAATAAGCGTCGTCCCGCGGCCGGTTGGAATCTATTAAGCTTATTCTCGTCCCGATAAAATCATGGCGGCAACACAACTAAGCACAAAGCACGCGCACCCTGCACACACCATTACAATGCCCAGCACCGAGCGCCACAAAACTTTTGACGAATCGACCTTCTCAGAAATCATATGCGTTGCCGACCCCTTTCACATTTATCAGCCGAGACGCGCTTGGAGCGCGGTAAGCTGTTTCTTCATTTCTTCGGGTAGTTTGTCGCCAAACTTTGCGTAGAATTCCTTGACTGAGTGGGTGTCC
>JAEWMM010000101.1 GCA_023457175.1 Bacillota bacterium
ACAAAACATTCCGCTCGGTTGTGCAGGGGGGCGCGCTGCTTCTAGCCGTCTGTCTGATACTGGCGGCGCTGCTGACAACGTCGCATTATCAGCCCTACGGAGCGGTGGCGCCCGGCACGCCGGACAACGGCTTTATCGCCGTCTCTTATTTCGGCGTCGCCCGCAACAAAACCAGCAAGCTGGTGGGCGCCGCGCAGCTGGAGCAGCAGCTGAAAGCGCTCAAGGAATCGGGCTATGTCACCATCACCCAGCAGGATATCCGCGACTATTATGCCGGAGAAAAAACGTTGCCCGAAAAGGCGCTGTTTTTGATGTTTGAGGACGGACGGCGGGACACCGCAATCTTCGCCCAGAAAATTATGGAGCGGTATAATGACATAGGCACAACCTTTTCCTACGCGGATAATTTTGACGAAAACGACCCGAAGTTTCTCAACGCGAAGGACTTAAAAGAGCTGGTCGACAGCTCCTACTGGGAGCTTGGCACCAACGGCTACCGGCTGGCATTTATCAACGTCTATGACCGCTATGACTACTATCTGGGCGAGTTGAGCCCCCTTGAGTTTTCAATGGTAGCCCCTTATATCAACCGCAAATATGACCATTATCTGATGGATTATATCCGTGACGAATATGACATTCCCAAGGAGGGGGCGCAGGATCTGACCGACCGCATCAACCTTGATTATGAGCTGATGCAGGAGGTCTACGAAAAGGAGCTCGGCGCGCTGCCCGCCTTTTACGCGCTCATGCATGCCAATACCGGTCAGTTTGGCACCGGAGACATGGCCAGCCGTATCAACGCCGACAACATTTACCGGCTGTTTGGGATGAACGTCAACCGCGAGGGCCTTGCGCTCAACGACAAAACCAATTCCGTCTACGACATCACCCGTTTGCAGCCCCAGCCCCACTGGTCAACCAACCATCTGCTGATGCGCCTCTGGGACGACACGCAGCAGGACATGGCCTTTGTGACGGGGGACTCGAACCGCGCGAAAGAATGGCGTATGCTGGATGGGAAAACCGAGTTTGCCGACAACGACATCATCGTGACGTCGCTGCCCGGCAGCTGGGGCCGCATACAGCTAAACGGCAGAAACTATAAAAATCTTGAGGTGACGGCCCGGCTGCTCGGCAATGCGCTGGGCGCTCAGGCGGTTTTGCTCAGGGCGGATCAAACGCTGCAAAATTACATCAGCGTTGCCGTGTGCGACAAAAACCTCGTCATTTCTCAGGTGCGCGACGGTGCGCGCGAGGAATTATTTTCAGAGCGGCTGGACATTATAAACGGCGACGCGCGCGTGTCGGTGCCCGAAGATCAAAAGCGAACCGAGATCGGCCGGTTGGAAATGCAGCTTAAATACGCCGCCGACGTCGAACAGGCCGCAAAAATTACCGAGCAGCTTCAACAGGCCCGTCTGCGTGAAACCGAGCCGGTCGAAGAGGGCGCGGCGGAGTTTATACCGAATATCGACCTGAGCGAGCCGCAGAATAAGACCTTGAAAATAGCGCTTTACCACAACGAGCTGTCGGTGTGGGTCGACGGCGTTCAGGCCGCGGCGGCGCTGCCGGTCAAGAGCAGCTCCGCCGGCGCTGTCGCGCTCGAAGCCCGCACAAGCCTGCGTAACTACAGCCAGAGAAATTTGACCGACGATGTGTATGACGGCGTCTTCCGCGACGTTGTGATCACCGAGCAGGACCGAAACGGCGGCATCGTGTTTGACGGACGGCTCAAACCGGCGGAAAAGGCGATACATACGGCCAAAGCGCTCTGGATGCGCCTGATAAACTGGTTTATTGAAACGCTTTAATAAGATGTGACCTGCGCAAAAGCAGTCGGAAGGGACGGACAATGAAGAAAAAGGCGCTGACGGTTCTGAGTCTGCTTATAACGGTGCAGCTGCTTTCGGGGTGCGCGTTTTTGCCCCGCGCCGCCGCACCCGCGCCGCCGGCTGTACAGGACAAGGAAGAGGGGGTGTCCGCGTGGGCGGCCTATTGGGACACGGACGACGCGATGGCCGAAATAGCCGGTCTTGGCGGCGGATTCGAGAGCCTGATGTACTTCGGCGCTTATTTTGACGCGCAAAACAGGCTGTTTGTCCCGGATGAAATTGTAAAGCTCAAAGAAAAGGTTGGGCGGGTTTATGGAGAAGCACCCCCCTGGCCCGGCTACCTGACCTTTATCAACGACAAGCTGCTGGCGGAAGGCGGTTCCTCGCTTAAGGATACCGTGCTGCTCTATGCGCTGCTCGAAACACCCGACGCCCGGCGCGCGCACATTGAGGATGTTTTGACGCTGACCGAAAACGGCGGGTACGACGGCGTTGAAATCGATTACGAGGCCATGCGCAGGGATATGGTTCTGTGGCGGCATTTCATCGATTTTATCACCGAGCTTTCAGAAGAGACACAGCAGCGCGGGCTTTTGCTGCGGGTGGTATTGGAGCCCGGCATCCCCTATGAGGCGCTCTCCTTCCCAAAGGGGCCGGAATATGTGGTTATGTGCTACAACCTTCACGGTCCGGGCAGCACGCCGGGCCCTAAGGCGGACGACGCGTTCCTGCTTGAGCTGGTCAAAAAGACGGCGGGTTTGCCCGGAAGACGCCATTTTGCGCTGGCTACAGGCGGCTTTGAATGGGCGGGCGAGTCTGTCACGGCGCTTTCTCAGGAAGAAGCACATGCATTGGCGCGCAAGGAGAAGGCCGACCGACAGCGGGATGCGGGCAGTCAGGCGGTGTCCTTTTCTTATCGTCGGGAGGATGGCGTGCATCAGGTGTGGTACGCCGATTCCATCACGCTGGCGCACTGGATGAGCCTGCTCAAGGGCGCGGGCGATTTTGGCATCTCGCTTTGGCGGCTGTGCGACTAATATGGCATATAAAACGCCTGCCAACAGTCAAATAACTTGAAAACAGGAACAGGCGCAGATATTTTGGGCTTGGCAAGGACGACGCAAGCTGCAAAACAGACCGCTAAGACAGCCCTGTTTTAAGTTTTACGATTAATCGGTCGGCAACAGTATAGAAACCGCCGGAATTGGTGCTTTGATGTCACCAATTCCGGCGGTTTTTTGTACTGGGAACCACCGGCTCTGCCGGTGGAGGACCCCCCTATGCTTTAGCTTTAAGCATTGAGCGAAGCGAATGACAATAGCTTGGCTCATTGTAAACAAAAGGCTTACGAAGTTCACTGCTTTAGCAGTCGCAGTGTATGATGCGCTTGGGGTAATTTTCAGGGCCTCTTAAGAGGCGTGCCGGTAATATGCCCTTTCAGGGCTGGTGCATACCACCAGTTCAACTGGCGGTTTTGATTGGAAGGTTTAACCTGTTCCTGAAACAACGCGCAGGCTGTATCTGCCGGGGGAAGGCAAAAACAGGCAGCTTTCAGGGGATTTTAACGCTTCATCTTATTTTGGGCGCTATCCGGCGCTTTGCGGGCATCGAATTTAGAAGCGGTCAAGCCTTGTGCCGAGCCGGTATTTCGGGTATAATGATTCTTCGCGCCATTAAAAAATGAAAGGATTGACATAATGGACGAAATAAAGCAAATATACAGCAGCGACAGTTATTCCGCCTTTATTGATTATTGCGAGCTTCATCACTACAAGCAGATGCGCGACCTCAGAAACTGCCGGTTTGAGGCGCTGTCGGAGCGCATTGATATAACACCCGCGTTGCTCAGCCGCATCAAGAGCATATTTGTGCTCTATCTCAAAAAGCATCCCGAATGCTTGACCGGCGTTAAGCCCGCGCAGGCAAAAACCGCGCCGCCGGCCGACGCGCTCAGGGAACAGCTGCTGGCGGTTTTTCAGCAGAATGCCAACAAGCTCATCCATATATCCGAAATAACAAGGGCCGTGGGCAAAAGCGCCAAGCGCAACGATATTATTGATGCGCTGGCACAGCAGCCGTGGTGCCGCATCGTCGACCATACAACCTTCTTTTATGCGCCGTCGGAGCAATAGCCGGATGCGCTCTTTTATGTATAATTGATGATATAGCCAAACTTAAACACAAGACAGTCTTGGCGATCCATTTTGTGTCCGGCCGCGTTGTCGTCCTTAGCGCCAGCCCACCCGCGTCCTCCGCCTTGCCGGGCACAAAATATATGCGCCAATCCTGTTTCTGTTTTCAAGTGGTCTGATTATAAAAATGCGCGCGGGGCTTTTCCCCTGCGCGCATTTTGCAAAACAAGCAATTAATAGAGCCAGAGCGCGCCTTGATCCGCGCCCCGAACCATATCGCGGTAGCGTTTGAGCATTCCGGCTGCGGGATGATCCGGGCGCACAATCTGCTGCCGGCGAAGCTGTAGCGCCTCGTCCGAGATTTCAAGCTCGAGCAGATGCTTTTCCAGATCAATCGTAATCATATCGCCGTTTTTAATACAGGCAATCGGGCCGCCGTCCCATGCCTCCGGCGCAATATGCCCGACGCAGGGGCCCCGCGAGGCGCCTGAAAACCGGCCGTCGGTGATCATCGCGACCGACTTGTGCAGCCCCATGCCGACAAGCATGGCGGCGGGAATAGACAGCTCGCGCATGCCGGGCCCGCCCTTTGGCCCCTCGTAGCGGATGACGAGCACCGAGCCGGGCTGGATGCTGGAATTCATCAGGCAGTCCATGACCTCCTCTTCAGAGTCGAACACGACGGCGGGGCCGCGGTGGTAATACATGGCGGGGTCTACGCCGCTTTTTTTAACGACGGCGCCCTGCGGCGCCAGATTGCCGTAAAGCACGGTAAAGCATCCGCCGGTATGCAGCGGGTCGCTCATGGGGTGGATGACCTTTGGATCAACGGTTTTGCGGTATTGGGCCAGATGTGCGCCCAGCGTCCGCCCCGAAACGGTGGGGGCGTCGAGGTGCAGCATCGGTTCAATCATTTTCAATGTGCCCAGCACGCCGCCCGCCCTGCCGTAATCGATCAGGTTATAAGGGGCGGAGGGCTTGAATTTTGCGACAACCGGCACCTGCGCCTGAATCTCGTCAAATTCCTGAAGGGTCAGCGCAATGTCTGCGGCCTTGGCAATCGCCAGAATATGCAGCGCAAAATTGCTCGATCCGCCGGTGGCCGACACATGGCGGATGCCGTTTTCAAGCGCGGCGCGGGTCAGGAATTGGCGGGCGTTTTGCCCTGCGCGCACAAGCGCGACAATCTGCTCGCCCGTGTCGCGCGCCTGCTTATATTTTTCGGCCGCGCAAAACGGCAGTGTGGCCGAATCGAAAAAGCACAGCCCGACCGCCTCGGCAAAGACGGCCATGGTGTTGGCGGTGCCGTACATTGAGCAGGTGCCGCACGAATAACAGATGTTCCCGCGGTAACGGTCGAAGGTGTCTTCGTCAATGTCGCCGGTCTTCCACTGTCCGATGGCCTCCTTGAGGTCGGGCGTGACAAAGGTGTGGCCGCTTTCCTCGTACGGCAGCATCGAGCCCGGCGTCAGAAAAATACTGGGCACATCGATGCTTGCCGCAGCCATCAGCATGGCGGGGACAATTTTGTCGCAGGCGCACAGAAACACGAGGCCGTCAAAATGGTGCGCGCCGACCATCGCCTCAATCGAGGCGGCGATCAGGTCGCGCGAGGCGAGAATATATTGCATGCCGCGCAGCTGCGCCATGCCGTCGCACGGCGCCGGAACGCAAAACTCGGCAGGCGTGCCGCCGGCGGCCCAGATGCCCTCTTTTACATACTGTGCCAAATCCCGCAGGGGCTTATGTCCCGGATTAACGTCGTTCCAGGAGTTGACAACGCCGATGATCGGCTTTTGCAAATCTTTTTTGCGGTAACCGACCGAGCTCATCAACCCCACATAATAGGCCTCTGCGTTTTGATCAACGTGAGCCATTATTACACCCTCTTTTCGTTCAGATGACGCGCATCTGTCAATTTTTCTGCTTTTGAAGCGGAGCGGCTTTCCTCATACCTCACGTTACCATTTCAGACGGTCAAAGTAAAACAATAAATAAGCGCTGTTGTCACAACAAAAAATTGTTATAATCCCAAAGTAAACAAAATATATGTGTTGACAACGGCGCTTATTTTTGGCATACCTAAGATAAAGAGAAAAGCATCCGCACCCCTGCCGGCGCATTTACAAAGGAATTTTGCCGCTGTCCGAAGGGAAACTGCAAGGGGAAACAGGAGGAAACGGTATGGATACGGCACGTCGGATTTTTATACTATCGGTAGAGGAAATGAGCTTTACCAAAGCAGCACAGAGAGGCTTTGTGACGCAGCAATGCGTCAGCAGCAATATTAAAAAGCTGGAGGCGCATTACGGCGTCAAATTATTTGACCGCGAACCGCAGCTGGCGCTGACGCCGGCCGGACAGGCGCTGTACGAGACGCTGCGTCAGATTGGTATGATAGAGGACGGCTTTAATAAGCGGCTTGGCGACATACGCGAAGGGGTCAGCGGCAATATCTCGTTCGGAATAAATTCCAGCCGTGCCCGGCTGCTGCTTCCGGGCTTTTTGCAGGAATATGGCGGCGCGTTTGCGCATGTGCGCGTCTCGACAATTCTTGACGACACCAGCAACATGGTTGAAAAAATGCTGCGCGGCGAGCTGGACCTGTTTTTGGGTATAGACTGCCC
>JAEWMM010000102.1 GCA_023457175.1 Bacillota bacterium
ATTATTAACGTCGGCCTCGCTTAAGGCGGCACAGGTCTTGGTGCGGTATTGGTTTTCAAAAAACATGACGGTCATTCCTTTCTTAATTTTTCATTTGTCCGACGGTGTCTGCACCGTTAAAAATAGATATACATTAAAATCGACCGGGCACCCCGCGAAGCTTCTGTTTCTTCGCCAGAATGCCCAAGTCATGCAAGTTATCATAGCACAACACGCGGGGTTTGTCCATATTTTACGGCAAAAAGATGCATTTTTGCAGCCCGCTTTTCATGTGGAACAGCCAAGCAGCGAGACGGTGTCTATCATATCCAGCCCCTGCGCCTTGGCATAGGCGACCGTCTGTGCGCTGCCGGTGCGCGGCCGCAGGCAATAGGCGAGACAGGCGCTGCTCATCTCGACCAAATAGCGGTTCCTTTTGCGCATGCAATCGGGCGTATAGGCCGCCCCAAGACAAATATAGTCGTCCGCCGCTTGGCGCAGCCGCTCATACCGCCGCCGGTCAGCCGCGGCCCAATCGTCCGCCTGGTCGGCACAGGGCGCCACAATAACCAGCCGAAGCTGTGCAAATTCGGCTTTAAGCGCAAGCACCGTTACGGCGGCGAGGGTATCAAAACCCATTGCGCCGCCCGCTGCAAAGATAAAATAGCCCTGCGCAATCAGCCTGCGAATGCCGTCCTCAACGGCCGCGGGCAACGCCTGCGCGTGCTCGGGCGCAATCTGCCGGTGGCCTGTAAAGCAGCAGGTAAAATTTTTGGTCAGCATGTTTCACACTCCAAGACCTTTTGTTGCCAAACAGCTTTAAAAATACCCGGGCAGCGCTTTAAAAGCATCTATCCGGCTTTTATATGCGACACCGGCTCCAAACGCGTCGACCGCGCGGCGGACTGGCTTTGGCATCATGATTCTTTTTGCCGCGATAGAATGGGCCTGTTATCTTTAATGGCATTTTAAATAGGCGTTCGTTTAAGTTCTATACGTTATTATAAGCCGACCAAGGGGACTTGTAAACGTCTATAGCACTGCTTTTATACCGAGGATGACCAGCAACAGCCCGCCGAACACCTCGGCCTTCTTGCCCAGCAGGTCGCCGAATTGCCGACCTATGAGCATGGCGGTCAGCGCCAGGAGCAGCGTGGTGGCGGCAATGGTTACACTGGCCGGCAAAATATTAATCTGCTGTGCGCGCAGTCCCACCCCGACCGCAAGCGCATCGATGCTGGTGGCCACCGCCTGAAGCAGCAAAATTTTGTGTGTAAGTACCGGATTAACCGGACATTCGTCCCCCGAACATAGTCCATTATAGACCATTTTGCCGCCGATAAACCCAAATATGAACAGGACAAGAAAGCCGCCCAGCCGGGCGACCACCTCTGAGAACACGCCGCCTACAAAATAGCCGGACAGTGGCATCACACCCTGAAAAATTGCAAACAGACATACCATTTCCAAAAGCTTTGGCATGTTCTTATGGTGCGCCATAGCGTAGGACATTGAAACCGCGACCGCATCCATGCTTAATCCTACGCCGATGAGACATACCTCGTTTAAACTCATGTACTTCTTCCTTTCAAAATCTTGGTTTGTATAAAAAATAAAACCATGTGCAGCCCGGCAAGACTGCACACGGTTCTCGTTCTTTAATGCAAGCCAGATGCTCATAGCATCATTATGTTGACTTGACACGCCAATATGCGGCGCAAACTACTCCACCATGTCTTTTTAATATATTAAATAATCATTGGGAAGTCAAGAAAAATTTTTCAATGCAGTTTTCACACTTTTTTCATTTCAATGCTATGCGATTGTGCTATACTGATAAACAATGCCCGTTTTGTTTCCGCGCGTCAAAATGCGGCGCTGTTCATTTAAAGCGCGGAGAATGGTGGAAAAGCACATGAAAAAGAGGCTTATTGCGTTGGTGCTCTGCCTTTCGCTGGCGGCCGGCTGCGGCGCGGCATCTTCGCAGGGCGATACAGGCTCATCCCAGACCGATTATGTTCCTTCTTATACCTATGTTAACCCTGACCCCGGTATGGTCATGATCACGTCGCCCGGCGGCGATATCACCTATGAGAATTACCGCTTGTATCTCGATGTCAACGAGCAGATGAACCGCATGGTCGCCCGCCAGGACATGGGCGTTTGCGCGGCGCTCGAAAAAGATTTCTCCGGTATGGGCGTTGAGATTAACGAGGAAGATTTTCAGGCGATGGCGTCGCAGCAGCTCTTGAACGCGATGATGTATGCGCCCTCGTTTGCCGAAAGCCTGCAGCAGATCAGCGATGCGACCGGCATGACGCAGGAGCAGGTCACCGACGCGATGATGCTCTCCTTCCGTCCCCAATACCTGATTCAGCTGTTGGGCGCTCATTATCAGAAGCTTGCTTCTGAAGAGCTGGATAAAGAGGACGCTTCATCCAAATCGGAATCTACGCCCTCGTCTGAAGCCGCTTCTGGCGAAGGCACCTCTTCTGAGCCGAGCGAAGCCGAGCAGGCCGCCCGCGAGCAGGCCGTTTATGACCGCGCCATGGGCATGATGCAGGAATATTCAGCTGAGTACGAGACCCGTCTCTCGTTTGACGACGATTCAGCACTCGTCACGCTGGACGGAGAGCCTGTGCCTTATACCGACGCAGTCAACCGCTATCTGGATTACGCCGGTATTGCCAACCGCATTGACGCCGCCGCCTTTATACAGACCGGTGAGCTGGCGCTGCGAGAGCTTGAGCGTCGCAATACGGAATTTGACCGCACGAATTTTGAAGCGACTCTGACCGAATATGTCGGCGGCATCCGCGCCGACGAAAAGACCATGCAGCAGCTGGAAAAGGTTTGCGGCGGCTATGGCGCGACGGTGGACGACTATTTTAAGGTGCTGGAGCGCCCGCTTTGGCTACAGGAGGTCGGCGACCGGTACTACATTGCCATGACAGAGGAGTATAATGCGCTCACCGCCGATTCGGGCGAGAAGCCGGACTCCGCCGACAGCTACTATGTTCAGGAGCTGGCCAAGCTTTTAGAGGGCAGCGAAATCGTCAACGTCACCGGCAAATAGAGGGCTTCTTCTGTTTTTACGAAGGCTGCATGCGCAGGATCAAATATCCATGTGCCGGCAGCCTTTTGTTTTGCTTGAATTTTGTCGTATAAAATGGGATAATATAGTGTACATCAATTTGGAAGAAAAGGGGGCGGCGCTTTTGGGGCGGTATGAGAGACTGGTTGGCAACACACTGGTGTTTGCAATCGGGTCTTTTTCTTCCAAGCTGCTGGTATTCTTCATGCTGCGGTATTACACCGCCATGCTCACCCCTGCCGAATTCGGCATCGCCGACCGCATTACCACCACCAGCAATTTGCTCATGCCGTTTGTCATGCTTTCGATCAACGAGGCGATCATCCGCTTTGCGATGGACCGCTCGGTCAAGCGCTCGGACGTTTTTTCAATCGGCCTTAAAACGGTACTGGCGGGCTTTATCGTATTTTGTATGCTGTCGCCGGTTATGCTGCTGATAGACATGCTCGCGCCCTACACGTTACTGATATATATATATGTGCTTTTTGGCCTGCTCAAGGCTGTCTGCGCACAGTTTGTCCGTTCCATAGGGCTGGTTAAGCTATTTGCTTTTGACGGCTTTCTGTCTACCTTTACAACCATTGCCTTTACCATTTTATTTTTAACCGTTTTTAAATGGGGGCTGTACGGCTACGTCATTTCAATTATTGCCTCGAATATTATTTCGGTATTTTTTCTGTTTATTGTCGCCCGGCTTGAGCGCTATGTTGATTTTACCCACCCCAACACGGCGCTTCGGCGCGAGATGCTGCGCTATTCGGTGCCGCTGATTCCGACCACCATGTTCTGGTGGATTGTCGGCATGTCCGACCGGTATATGGTCACCTGGTTCTGTGGCGATACCCCCACCGGCATGCTTGCGATCGCGCATAAAATTCCGTCACTGCTTACCATTGTTTCAGCTATTTTTTATCAGGCGTGGCAGATCTCGGCTGTGGATGAATCGGGGCAGGGCAAGCGCACGGCCCGGTTTTATTCCCAAACCTATGATTATTACAGCACGCTGCTGTTTTGCGCCGCCTCCGGCATGGTGATGCTGATTCAGCCTGTCACCAGAGTGATGTATGATCCGGCCTATTATGAATCGTGGCGGTATGTGCCTTTTTTGGTGGTAGCCGAGGTGTTTTCTTCACTGATCACCTTTCTAGGCTCCTTTTATATGGTCAGTAAGAAAAACGCCACCGTTCCACTGGCTATTTTTATCGGCGCCGTGGCGAATATCGGGCTGAATTTCTGGCTGATTCCCCAGTATGGCGTTATGGGGGCCGCGTTTACAACATTATTAAGCTATCTGCTGGCCTTTGCCATCCGGGCGGTGGATATTCAACGGTTGGTTCAATTGGAGCTGCGCCCGCTGACCACCGCTGTGCGCATGCTGCTGATGATGGTTCAGGGCGCTTTGCTGATCAGGCAGCCGCCGCATAGCTTTTTGATTCAGGTCGGCATGTTTGCACTTATGCTTCTGGTGAACATCAAATCGGTGCTGCGTCTGGCGGTCGCTTTGTTCGAACGCTTTGTTGCGTTGCGCACCGCGCATTATCGCGGTTAAACTTATTATTTGGACGCGGGGTAAATCTTGAGTTCAAGCGCACGCAAGCACCGGGAGTTTTTCAATTCAAGCGATAGTCCTACTGCTGTAAAGGAGAGGTCTCATGCCCACACAGCTTTTATTTTTGTTTCTGCTTTCCATGGTGCCTATCATCGAACTGCGCGGGGCTATTCCCATCGGCATTGGGTGGGGATACCCCTTCTGGCTTGTCTATGCATTGTGCGTCGCCGGCAATCTGCTTCCGGTACCGTTTCTGATTCCATTTGCAGGCAGAATTTTGCATTGGGGCGCAGCGCTGCCCAAAATAGGGCGGCTGTTCCAAAAAATATTGGATATCGGCGACAAGAAAGTTAAAAAAACACAGAGCGCCAACCGCGCGCTGCTTTTTATGCTTTTCATATTTGTGGCCATTCCGGCTCCGGGAACCGGCGCGTGGACCGGCTGCCTGATTGCAACGCTGCTGCAGATGCGGGTTCGCAAGGCCTTTTGGCCTATTGCGGCGGGCGTCGCAGCCGCAGGGCTTATCATGGGCGTGACCTCCTATGGTCTGTTCAGCCTGATCAGGCTGTGATACGGGCCGCCGGATTTTGCCGAAAGGAGCACAAGACGGATGAATATTCTGGTCAGCGCCTGCCTGCTGGGGCAAAACTGCCGGTATGACGGCTCAGGCTGTTATCAGGCAGGCATCGAAAAGCTTAAAGCCAAGCATCATTTAATACCGGTCTGCCCCGAAATTTACGGCGACCTGCCCACCCCGCGTGAACCTGCGGAAATTATCGGCGGCAGGGTGATGACCAAAAGCGGCGCGGATGTCACCGCCGCGTATGAGAAGGGCGCGCGAGAGACGCTCGCGCTGGCGCGGCTCTTAGACTGCCGGGTTGCGGTGCTCAAGGCCAAAAGCCCCTCCTGCGGGAGAGACCAAATCTATGACGGCAGCTTTAGCGGCAGGTTGGTCAGCGGCAGCGGTGTTTTGGCCCGCTTGCTGGCGGACGAGGGGCTGACCCTTTTAACCGAGGCCGACATTGAAGCGCTGATATGATTTTTGGCGGGATATCTGTATGCAGAAGCTATGGCAAGACAACATTATAATAGAAAATTGCGCCAAACAATGTGCCGCTAGAACAACACGCCCTGAAATGGCTTTTAAGAGCCGGATCAAGGCGTGTTTTTTGTGGAATTTTTGAAGGAGGGCGCTTGGCGGCGGCTTAAAGCTTATAGTCAACACACCGGCGCTTAAGGCGGCATTTTTATAGAGGGCGCGTTAACACCGATTCTGCGTCATTTTCTTTGTCCGGCAGCAGACCGGCGCTCGTCAGTGCCAGCTTTTGAGCGCGTGTCATACGCTTGAGCGCCGCTTCGCGCCGCATAGCGGCATGCTTGTTATCGCAGCGTTCGAGATAAGCCAGTGCGACCGGTCTGCGCGCGCGGGTATATTTGGCGCCCGCGCCGCTGTTATGCGCGGCGAGTCGCGCGACAGGGTCAAAGGTCCAGCCGGCGTAAAGACTGCCGTCGGCGCATTTAAGCAGATAGGCGAAGGCCGGTTTGCACATAGAAAAACGCTCCTTTCACGTCTAAAAGTATAGCGCAGACCGGGTGAGATTACAAAGCCCCCAAAAACAAAAGCGGGCAGAATGCAAACCGCATTTTGCCACGCTTTTGGAGAAGAGAAGGAGATTGTTTAGTCAACAGGGTCAGGGGGTCGTTGTGGCCAACTCTTTTTCAGAAGCAGCGACAACAACCGAGCAGGCGATATCGCCGGTAATATTGACGGTGGTTCTCATCATATCGAGTATGCGGTCGATACCGGCAATCAATGCCACGCCTTCAAGGGGCAGGCCAACCGACTGCAGCACCATACCGAGCATGACAACGCCCGCACCCGGTACGCCCGCCGTGCCGATCGAAGCCAGCGTGGCGGTCAGGATGATGGTTACCTGCTGGCCCATGCTCAGCGGAATGCCGTAGACGTTGGCGATAAACAGCGCACAGATACCCTGATAGATGGCGGTTCCGTCCATGTTGATGGTCGCGCCCAGCGGTAGCACAAAGCTGCGGACAGGCAGCGGAACGCCCAGCTTTTCTGACGCCATCATCGAAAACGGCAGCGTGGCCGAGCTGGATGCCGTTGTAAGGCGAACAGCATCGCCTCAGAGCATTTTTTGAAGAAGGTCAGCGGGCTTATCTTGGCGAGCGCACGAACCGAAAAGGAATAAACGATGGCCATATGTAAAATGCAGCCGATATAAACCGCGAGTATGACGCTTAACAGCGGCAGCAGCACCGACGGCCCGTTTGCGGCGACGATCGGGACAATAAGCGCGAAGACGGCGATGGGAGAAAACTTCATGATAAAGGCCACCAGCGCATACATGCACTCGGCCATACCGTCAAAGAAATTGGAGACAGGTTTGGCGCGGTCGCCCACCATGATGATCGAGCCGCCTAAAAACAGTGCAAAGGCGATAATTTGCAGCATATTGCCGTCAACCAGCGCCTTGAGCGGGTTTGCCGGAATAATATTGAGCAGGGTATCGACAACGTTGGGCGCTTCCTGCGCCTGATAGGTCAGGCCCTCGGCCAGCACAAAGCCGCCGCCCACATGCCCGATGTTGCCCACAACGAGGCCGAGCGTCACCGCCAACGCGGTTGTGATGAGATAATAAACGATTGTTTTTCCGCCGATGCGGCCTACGCGCTTGGCGTCACCCAAGCCACAGGTGCCTACGATCAGCGAAGAGAAAACCAGTGGAACAATGAGCATCTTAATCGCGTTGAGGAACAGGGTGCCCAAGGGCTTGATCCAGCTGTTGGCGATGAGGCGCGCCCCCTCCCCCTGCATGCATAAACCGACCGCGACACCGGCCAAGAGCCCGATAAGAATCTGAACGGAAAGATTAAGCTTCTTTTTAGCGGACATTTTTTCAAATCTCCTTTCATATGATGATATCTGCATCTATATCACTTTAACATTGCGGACACAAAAAATCAATAAAAATATGAAAGATAAGATGCAAAAAATAAAATTTATGAATTATAAACAAGTATATCATTTTGATATTTAAAATTAATTGTCACAATAATGGGAAAAATAAAATTATTGAAAAAATTATGAAATGGCGTAGACAATCCTGTCACAGAGTGCTATACTAATAAAAATTTAATCCTTTATGCAGCGTAAGTTTCGCTGCACAGCATCCTTTAAATCGGTCCCGTGAGGCCGGCAAGGTTTGCTTTTAATAGCCAATATTCATACTGATATTGAAAAGCGCCTTGCCGCATTATATGCGGGCAGGACGCTTATTTTTGTTTTAAAACTGTTGCAGGCAGCTTTAATTGGCGTATCGCCGGCAGGCGGTGCACTCTAGATTTTAAAAAAGGGGGAGATTCGTTTGAAGCGTAAGGATATCATGGACGAGGCGGATATCAACCGCGCCTGCGTGCGGCTCTCGCACGAGCTGATTGAGCGCAACAAGGGCACCGACGATGTGGTGCTCATCGGCATTCAGCGGCGCGGCGTGCCGCTGGCCAAAAGGGTTTCGGCACTGGTTGAGCAATATTATGGGGTGAAGCTTCCGGTGGGCATGCTCGATATCACCTTCTACCGCGACGACCTGTCGCTCTTAGCCGAGCATCCGGTCATCAACGGCACCGACATTCCGTTTATGGTGTCGGGCAAGCGGGTTGTGCTCGTCGACGACGTGCTCTACACCGGGCGTACCGCCCGCGCGGCGATTGAGGCTGTGATGGAAAGCGGGCGCGCCAAGTGCATTCAGCTGATGGTCATGGTGGACAGGGGTCACCGTGAGCTGCCCATCCGGGCGGATTTTATCGGCAAAAATCTGCCGACCGCTAATAACGAGGTCGTGCATGTCTGTGTCCCTGAATTCGACGGTGAAAGCGCCGTATATATTGAAGCGCTTGACTAAACGCATAAGCAGAAAAGGGTGAAAAGATGGCATTAAAGACAAAGGATCTTCTCGGCTTGCGGGATATCAGCCGGGAAGAAATTATCGAAATTTTAAACACGGCCGAAGCGATGAAGCAGGTTGTGGTCGGCCCGACTAAAAAGACCTCGCATTTGCAGGGCAAATCGATTGTTACGCTCTTTTATGAGAATTCCACAAGAACCCGCCTCTCGTTTGAATTGGCGAGTAAATATATGTCGGCGGTAGCGGCGAATATTTCGGCGTCCACCTCCAGCGTTAAAAAAGGCGAGACGCTGATCGACACCGCCAAAACCATCGATATGATGGGCACCGACGTCATCATCATGCGCCACCCGATGAGCGGCGCGCCGCATATCATGGCCAAGCACGTCAAATCGGCCATCATCAACGCGGGGGACGGCACCAACGAGCACCCGACCCAGGGGCTTTTGGACATGCTGACCATCCGCGAGAAAAAGGGCGGCTTTGAGGGCTTAAGGGTCGCGGTGGTGGGCGACGTCGTGCACTCGCGCGTCGCGCGCTCAAACATCTACGGACTGACCAGGATGGGGGCTAAGGTCGTGCTGGCCGGCCCGCCGACGCTGCTGCCGGCGCCCGGCTGCGAGATGCCCGGCGTCGATTACTGCCACCACGTTGAGGACGCCGTGCGGGACGCCGATGTTGTCATGGCGCTGCGCATTCAGCTTGAGCGCCAGAAGAAAGGGTTGTTCCCCTCGGTGCGCGAATACTCGCGCTACTTTGGCATCGACCCCAAGATGATGCAGCTTGCACGCCCCGACGCACTGGTCATGCATCCCGGCCCGATGAACCGCGGCGTTGAAATCTCAAGCTATGTGGCCGACTCCGACCAGTCGTTCATCAACGAGCAGGTCACAAACGGCGTGGCGGTGCGCATGGCGCTGCTTTATATGATGACGAGGAGGGAAGGCCGATGAGCACACTGATTAAAAACGCCGTCATTGTTAATGCCGGCGGACAGCAAAACGCCGACCTTCTGATCGAAAATGGGCTGATTGCTAAAATTGGGCAGGGACTTTTCGGCGCGGATGAGGTGGTCGACGCGCAGGGTGCGTATCTGCTGCCCGGTTTGGTCGATCTGCACTGCCATCTGCGTGACCCCGGCTATGAATATAAAGAAGATATTGTCAGCGGTACCCGCGCGGCAGCGGCGGGCGGATTTACGTCGGTGCTGTGTATGGCCAATACCGATCCGGTCAATGACTGCGCAGCCATCACCGAGTATATTAAGAATAAGGCCGAAGAGGCGGGCTACTGCAAGGTCTACCCCATCGGCGCGGTTTCAAAGGGGCTCGAAGGCAAGGAGCTTGCCGAAATGGGCGACATGAAGGCGGCCGGCGCGGTGTTGTTTTCAGACGACGGCAGCCCGGTCTCAAACGCGCGGCTTTTAGAGCTGGCGCTGCGCTATTCGGCGCGGTTTGACAGCGTTGTGGCGGTACACCCTGAAGAGCTGTCGCTGACCGAGGGCGGCGCCATGAACCGCGGTGTGACCGCAACGCTGCTCGGTCTGCCCGGCATCTCGCGTGCGGCGGAGGAAGGCCCGATTGCCCGCGACCTTATTTTGGCAGAAGAAAATCAGGCGCGCATCCACATCTGTCACATTTCAACGGCGGGCTGCGTCGAGTTGATCCGCCACGCCAAGGCGCGCGGCGTCAGGGTGACCTGCGAGACGACGCCGCATTACCTTTGCCTTGACGAGACGGCCTGCGAGGGTTACGACGTCAACGCTAAGGTCGCACCCCCGCTGCGCACCGTCGCCGACCAGCAGGCGCTGATACAAGGGCTTTTGGACGGCACCGTCGACGCGATTGCGACCGACCACGCGCCGCACCACATCGACGATAAAAACATGGAATTCTCGCTGGCGGCCAAGGGTATTTCGGGCTTTGAGACGGCGTTTTCAGCCTGCTACACGCGCTTGGTCAAGAGCGGCATTCTCCCGTTGGAAAAGCTGGTCGAAAAAATGTGCC
>JAEWMM010000103.1 GCA_023457175.1 Bacillota bacterium
CGTATCTACCATTTCTAACACGCCGCGATCTAATTTCCCTCGCTGCAACATTTCACATCACCCTTACCTATTTTACCGTATTCAAATGAAAAAGCCCAGCTTTCGCTGGACTTTTTCGACAGGCTGAACCGGGCCTGTTCTCAGGCCCGGTTTTCGTTTATTAGCAAGAATGCATCGTTATTTATTCTTCTGCGCCTCTAAAAAGTCGTTGAGCTCGGCATTTTTTATATCGGTAATGAACATATGCCCCGGCGAATGGGTAATCACAATCGGGGGCTTCGCCGCCTCGATCGCCGCCTGCGGGGTGACGCCGCAGGGCCAGAACACCGGTATTTCGCCCTCTCTAATCTCCACCGACTCGCCGTAATCCGGTTTCATAATGTCCGCAACGCCGACCTCGGCCGGGTCGCCCATATGCACCGGCGCGCCATGCACATTCGGGTACTGCTTGGTAATATCATAAGCAATTCTGGCGTTTTCGGGCGTCATGGGGCGCATACTGCACACCATGGGCCCTTCAAACGGGCCGGCCTTAACGGTTTGGATGTTGGTCTTATACATCGGCACGTTGCGGCCGGTCGCAATATGCCGCACCTCAATACCGGCCTTGATCAGCGCTTCTTCAAACGAGAAGCTGCATCCGATCAAAAATCCGACAAAGCCCTCCTGCCAGAAGGCTGAGGCGTCGTTAACCCGCTCCGAAAACACGCCGTCCCGATAGATGAAATATTCAGGAATATCGGTGACGATGTTGCCGCCCTCGCCCATGGCATGGGTCTCGGGCGTGCCCTCGATGATCTCAAGCACCGGGCAGGGGAAGGGATTTCTGGCGGCGTATTCCTTAAAATCCGCGGCGTATTCTGCGGGCAGAATGACGAGATTCGCCTGCGCATAACCCGCGCACATGCCTGCGGTGGGGAAGGTGATTTCCCCCTCGCGTATTCTTTGGCGCACCTCTGCGGGGCTCATGTTGATATAGGGCGTAATGTCATAGCGTGCCATATCCGTCTCCCTTTCTGTTGTTTTTCAGCGCTGTATCACGCGGCAGCGGTAATCGCTTCCGTTGACGTTGACGGTGAACTCCCACGGGCCGGGGGCTTCCCGCACCAAATCAAGATCGGTGCGTATCGCATCGAGCCGCCGCAGGTTCGAGAGGTAAATGTCCTGGGCCTCGGTCACCGTCACCGCCTTAAAGCGGATGGTATCGCCAAATTTGCACTGGGCAATCAACGGAAAATCCGCCGTAATCACGTTGGCGATCTTCGTATAGCCGCCGGTGGTCTGTCGGTCGGCCAGCATGATGATCGGCTGGCCCGCGCTGGGCACCTGCACCGCGCCCATTGAAATGCCGTCCGAGATGATGTCGCCGCCCTTGACGTGCTCGATGACCTCGCCTTCTAAACGGCAGCCCATGCGGTCAAACTGGTTGGTCACCGAATATTTTCCGTTTAAAAAGGTCTTAAGACCCTTTTCGGTAAAGGCGTCGTCTTGCGGGCCCATAACCACCCGCAGCGTCTTGTGTGCCGCGGTAAAATCCTCGGGCGGAATAAAGCGCCCCTGCGCCAGATTCGGCAGATCGGTCTTGGGAGAGCGGAAGGCCAGACGGTCTTCCTTGCCAAGCTTTCGGCCTTCAACGCCGCCGATCTGCGCTTTAAGATAAGTCGAACGGCTGCCCATGACCGGCGCAATATCAAAACCGCCTGCGACCGCCAGATAGGCCCGGCAGCCCGAGACCTGCATACCAAACGTCAGCCTGTCGCCCGGCTTGACCAAAACGGCGCGGTACATAGGCATCGGTGAACCGTTTAAGGCGGGCGAGAGATTGCCGCCCGTCACCGCGATGATGTTGGCCTCGTCAAAGGTGGCGACGGGGCCCATCATGGTAATCTCCAGCACCGCCTCGTCCTTGTCGTTTCCGACGAGGATGTTGGCAAGCGCAAAGGAGCGGGGATCCATGACGCCCGAAACAGGCACGCCGAACTGCTGATAGCCGGTGCGGCCCGCATCCTGCACGGTGGTCAGAAAGCCGCCGCTGCTAATCGTCATGCCCATAGTTAACCCTCCCTGCTGTATGTTTTGACGACATAGCTGCCGTCGGCAACCCGTGCGGCAATGTCGTCAAATTCGGCCTGATCAATCGGGCGGTATTTGACATACTGTCCCGCCTGCAACAGAATCGGCGTCTCGCGCTGCGCGTCGTAGAGCTTCAATGGCGTTCTGCCGATAAGCTGCCAGCCGCCGGGCGAATCAATCGGATAAACGCCGGTCTGGCTGCCCGCAATGCCCACCGAGCCGCCCGGAATTTTAACGCGGGGGCTGGTCAGGCGCGGTGTGGCAATTTCGGCGCTCAAGCCGCCCATATACGGAAAGCCGGGCGTGAACCCCAGCATGTAGATCAGATATTCCGGCTCGCTGTGTATCTTGATCACTTCTTCGACCGTCTTTTGGTTGTGCTCGGCGACAAAGCCGATATCCGGCCCCATCTCGCCGCCGTAAAGCACCGGAATCTCCACGACCGAGGCCGGGGGAATTTCCACCTCGTCCAGACTGCCCAACAGCCCCATGAGCGTGTCGCGCAGCTTCTCGTAACGGATAACCTCGGGTCGATAGTGTACGGTCAGCGAACGGTAGGTCGGCACCGTTTCGACAATGCCGGGCACGCCCTTCTTTTCCAACGCAATATTGAAAGCGCGGATGCGCGCGTTGATTTCGGTACTGATTTCGTTGCCGAACTCCACCAGAACCGAGGTGTCGCCGGTCATTAAAAAACGAACGTCCTGCATCAGATAAAAGCCTCCTTGTTCCTGTATTTAGTGGGCGCGCCGCCAGTTTTAAAAACCGGGGCGCGCCCGTGGCACCGCTTTATCCAAAGATGGTTAAGAGCTTAGGCACCGCCTGAATGCCGACGTAGCCGGTCAGCAGCACAACGAGGACGCCCGCGACAATCAACCAGGTCGGGTGCTTATAGTCTTCGCCGACAATTGCCTTATTGCGCGAAGCCAGCAGCATGGTACCCAGCGTCACCGGCAGAATAAGGCCGTTGAGCGAGCCGGCCGCTACCAGCAGCGTCTTGGCGCCGCCGAGAACAGTCATGATCAGCGTGGAAACGGTGATAAAGCCAACGATGAACCACTTCTCATTTTTTTCGATGAAGGGATGCAGCGTCTTGAGGAATGAAACTGAAGTAAACGCCGCGCCGATAACCGAGGTAACGCCCGCCGCAAACAGCGCGACGCCGAACAGACGGTAGCCGAGCTCGCCGGCCGCCAGACGGAACGCCTCAGCCGCGGGGTTGGAGGCTGCCGCAATCGCGCCGATGGCATTGGCGCCGCCCGCGGCGCAGACGCCGAACACAGCGAGGAACAGCAGCACGCGCACCGTGCCCGACACCGCGATGCCGGTCAGAACCGAGCGTTGAATCTGGCCGAGATTATCCTTGCCGGAGATGCCGGCGTCAAGCAGTCTGTGCGCGCCCGAGAAAGTGATGTAGCCGCCGCAGGAGCCGCCGAGCAGCGTAATCATCGGGAAGAACAGCGCCAGAGGCTCGTCGGGGGCAAACACCTTGGCCGCCACTTGGTCGACAGGCGGCCGAGAGCTGATGGCCACATACAGAATGGTGACCAGAATAATTGCGCCAAGCACCTTGGTCACCGCGTCCATACCCTTCTTTGCGTCCTTCGAAAGGAAAATGGCGATGGCCAGCAAGCCGCCGATAATGCAGCCCGCCTTGGTCGGAATGCCAAGCATGGCGTTAAGGCCCAACGAAACGCCGC
>JAEWMM010000104.1 GCA_023457175.1 Bacillota bacterium
GCGGATGTGTTCATCGGCGTTTCCGCTCCCGGAACCGTTACCGGCGAGATGGTGCGCACGATGGCGGACAAGGCGATTCTCTTCCCGATGGCCAACCCCACGCCCGAAATTATGCCGGATGAAGCTATTGCCGCAGGCGCTGCGGTGGTTGGTACCGGCCGCTCCGACTTTGCGAACCAGATCAATAACGTGTTGGCGTTCCCGGGCATTTTCCGCGGTGCTTTCGACGTGCGCGCTTCGGACATCAACGACGAGATGAAGATTGCCGCCGCCTATGCGCTGGCAGGGCTTGTCTCGGACGGGGAACTGTCAAGCGAGTACATCATCCCCGCGCCGTTTGATCCGCGCGTCAGGGATGCGGTAGCCGCTGCCGTTGCCGAGGCCGCGCGCAAAAGCGGCGTCGCCAGAATCTGATTTTACAGTATGCTGCGGATGGCTTTGGCCGTCCGCGGCATTTTGCTGCGTCTGTACGCCTGACACCGAATATGGCGCCCGCTTTCGGTGTGTTTAGTATGACAAAAGCAAAACGCTTTTTGGCGGACTTTCTGTCATACAAAGAGAAAAAAAGAGCTGTCAGGTTGTGTTGGAGCCAAAGAGGTGTATAATAAATTTAACCTGAGCGATACAACGGCAACATGAAAACCGGGGAGAGATGCTGATGAACACCGACCTTTCATCGCTGCAAAACGGCAGCGATATCCGCGGGGTGGCGCTGGCCGTGCCAAACGGCGCGCCGGTCAACCTCACGGAGGATATTGCGAATAAAATTGCAATTGCTTTTGTGTACCATATAGCCCAAAAGACCGGAAAAGCATGCGAAAGCCTTAAAATCGGCGTGGGGCACGATTCGCGCGTGACGGCCCCGGCGCTGAAAAAAGCGATTCTCGCGGGCGTGCTGGCCGCGGGCGCACAGGCGTTTGACTGTGCGATGGCTTCCACCCCTGCGATGTTCTGCGCCACCATCTATCCCGAGACGAATTTTGACGGCTCGGTGATGATCACGGCCAGCCACCTGCCGATGGAGCGAAACGGCCTTAAGCTCTTTAGCCGCGACGGTGGTTTTGATAAGCCGGATATCAAGGCGGTCTTGCAGGCGGCGGAGACGATCGCCCCGGCATACAGCCAAAAAGCCGTGCGGGAATTCGATTTAATCGCATTATATTCAAACGATCTTTGCGAGAAGATTAAGCGCGGCGTCAATGCCGCAGACTATGAGCATCCGCTCGACGGGCTACATGTGGTGCTCGACGCGGGCAACGGCGCGGGCGGCTTTTTTGCCGAGCGCGTGCTGCGGCCGCTGGGGGCGTCTATTGACGGCAGTCAGTTTCTGGAGCCGGACGGCACCTTTCCCAACCACATGCCAAACCCCGAAAACAAGGCGGCGATGGCCTCTATCCGGGCGGCGACGGTGCAAAACAACGCCGATCTCGGCATCATTTTTGATACCGACGTCGACCGCATGTCGGCGGTGCTGCCAAACGGTGAGACGGTTAACCGCGACGCGATCATCGCCATGATGGCGGCGGTACTGGCGCCCGATTACCCCGGCGCGACCGTCGTGACCGACTCGGTCACCTCCGACCGGCTGACCGTATTTTTAGAGGGTACGCTGGGCCTTAAACACCACCGCTTTAAGCGCGGCTATAAAAATGTTATCAACGAGGCCATTCGCTTAAACAAAGCGGGCGTCGTCTGCCCGCTGGCTATCGAAACCTCCGGCCACGGCGCGCTGTCCGAAAACTACTTTCTCGATGACGGGGCCTATATGGCGGTCAAGCTGCTGGTAGCTGCCGCGCGTGCCAAGGCGCAGGGCAAGCGGCTGGGCGCGTTGATCGAGGCGCTGTCCCCCGCGTTTGAAGAAAAAGAGGTGCGCATTCCGATTGCGGGCGCTGATTTTGCCCAAACCGGCAGAGCGGCGCTCAAGGCCTTTGAGGAACGGGCGGCGCAGGCGGGCTATACCGTTGTGCCCAACTCTTATGAAGGGGTGCGGCTGACCTTCCCAGAGGGGTGGGCGCTGCTGCGCATGTCGCTGCACGACCCGCTGATGCCGCTTAATGTTGAGGGCAATGCTGCGGGCGACTGCCAAACGCTGCTGGACCGGGTGTCCGGTTTGCTGCAGGGTTTTGATGCGCTTGACCTGTCGGTGCTGGCTGAATAAAAGGCCTGCGGCGCGATCGGCGGTGTTATTGGCATTTCTTTCCCGCCCGATAAAAAGGACGACTAAAAGGATTGGCTGCCCGCTGGCTCAAGCGCTTTGTACAATAAGGCGCTTCGCCTTTGCGCGCTTGGGCGGATTTTTTAATTGCCCGAATGCGTTCACATTAAAAATAGTCTAAAATAACGGACGGCATTGCCGGACAGAAACGAATTGAAAGGAAATTTACTATGGAACAATCTCGTGTCAGAGAGCTGGCGATTATCGCCACCAAAGCGCGGCTGGCTGCGCTGAGGGCTGTGCACCGCTGCAGCTCGGGTCATGTCGGCGGGTCGTTTTCCGCAATGGATATGCTCACGGTCTTATATTTTGAGGCGATGAACGCAGACCCGGCTCAGGCCAAGCGCCCCGACCGCGACCGCTTTGTGCTCTCAAAGGGGCATTGTACCCCCGGGCTTTACTCGGTGCTGGCGCTGCGCGGCTTCTTCCCCGAAAAAGATCTTGACCTCTTCCGCTCGATCGACGGGCACATGTCCGGACATGCTGAGATGCATCATGTCAACGGCGTCGACATGTCCACCGGCTCGTTGGGTCAGGGGCTTTCTGCCGCGGTGGGCATGGCGCTGGCCGGCAAGCTCGATCAGAAGAATTACCGCGTCTACGCCATGATGGGCGACGGTGAAATTAACGAGGGACAGATTTGGGAGGCTGCAATGGCCGCCGCCAAATATCATCTTGATAACCTTTGCGGTATTATCGACGTCAACGGTCTTCAGATCGACGGCGCTACCAAGGACGTCATGCCCAGCGAGCCGCTCGACAAAAAGTGGGAGGCCTTCGGATGGAAGGTGCTCAAGGTGGACGGCCACGACTATGCTGCTTTTAAGTCGGCGCTCGACGAGGCCGGAACCATTCAGGGACAGCCTGTTATGATACTGGCTAAGACCGTCAAGGGTAAGGGCATTTCTTATATGGAAAATAACCATGGATGGCACGGCACAGCCCCCAACGACGAACAGTACGAGCAGGGCAAGGCCGAGCTGGAAGCATTTTTGAAAGGACTGGAGGGTTAAGACGATGGGTGAAGTGATTGCAACACGCGCCGCCTATGGCAAAGCGCTGGTCAAGCTGGCCGATAGATACCCCGAGCTGGTGGTGCTGGATGCAGACCTTTCGGGCTCGACCATGTCGAGCGGGTTTGCCAAAGCCTGCCCGGAACGATTTTTTAATATGGGCATTGCCGAGGCAAATATGGCCGGCGTAGGCGCCGGCTTGGCGACCTGCGGCAAAAAGGTGTTCATCAATACCTTTGCTATGTTCGCTGCGGGCCGTGCTTGGGAACAGATTCGCAATTCCATCTGCTACCCGCATTTAAACGTCAAGGTTGTCGGTTCGCACGGCGGTCTCTCGGTCGGCGAGGACGGCGCAACCCACCAGTGCATTGAGGATTTTGCGCTGATGCGCGCTATTCCGGGCATGATGGTGCTGTGCCCCTGCGACGGCCATGAAATGGAACTGGCGGTCGGGGCGCTGCTTGAATACGACGGCCCCGCCTATATGCGTCTGGGGCGTCTGCCGGTCGAGACGGTGACCGACGCGGCTGCGGTTGCGGCGCATCCTTTTGAGCTGGGCAAGGGCGTTACGCTCAAAGACGGTTTGGATGTGACGCTTGTTGCGGTAGGCATGATGGTGCAGGAGGCGCTCAAGGCTGCCGAGCTGCTGGCGACGGAGGGCGTCTCGGCCCGCGTTATCAATATGCATACCATCAAGCCGCTGGACGGTGACCTTCTGCTCAAGGCTGCGCAGGAGACCGGCGCGATTGTCACGAGCGAAGAGCATAATGTGCTTGGCGGCCTCGGCGCGGCGGTGGCCGAATTCTTAAGTGAAAATTACCCGGTGCCGGTCGTCCGTCACGGCGTACAGGACGAATTTGGCCGTTCGGGCAAGGCGCAGGCGGTGCTCAAGGCTTATAAGCTGACCGCCGAAGAAATTGCGGTAAAAGCGAAGCTGGCCATCTCAAAGAAAAAATAGGACGCTATAGTCAAACAATTTAGAAACAGGCGCAGGAATGGCGCGGGCATTTTGTGTCCGGCAAGGCGGAAAACACAGGTGGGCTGGCCTCGTCTAAGGATTACAACGCGGCAAGACGCAAAACAGACCGTCAAGGTAGTCCTGTTTTAAGATGTTTAACTATAAAATAAACGGGCGCGGCAGCGGGTTTTTCGGCCCGCCGCCGCGCTTTGGGTTCATACAGGGGTGTGTCAAGCCCCGGAGGACAGCACTTGGAAACAAACATAAAATATCTGATTTTGATTTTTGGCGTTTTCTCACTTTCGACCTCCGCCATTTTTGTGCGTCTGGCCAATGCGCCCTCAGCTGTGACCGCTTTTTACAGATTACTGTTTGCATCAATGCTTCTTTTGCCGTTTTTATTGGGCAGCAAGCAAAACAGGCGGCAGGTGCGGTCGCTGTCCCGCGCGCAATGGGGGCTTACCGTTTTGTCGGGGCTGATTTTGGCTCTGCATTATATGCTGTGGTTTGAGTCGCTGCGGTACACCTCGGTGGCAAGCTCGACGGTTATCGTAACGCTGCAGCCGCTCTTTTCGATTACGATTGGCTATTTTGTTCTCAAAGAGCGTTTCTCAAAGCGGGCGATTGGCGGATGCCTGCTGGCGATGCTCGGTTGTTTTGTGATCGGCTGGGGCGATTTTCAGATCAGTGCACGGGCTCTGCTCGGAGATTTGATGGCGTTTTTGGCCGCGGGCATCATCAGCATTTACTTTTTTATAGGGCAGAACATCAGAAAGCGCCTGTCCGCAATTGCATATTCCGTCATAGGCTATTTAAGCAGCGCGGTTTTTCTGGGCTGTTACGCGGTCGTTAAGCAGCATTCTTTCATGAGCTATCCGCGGTTTACATGGCTTGCTTTTGGGGGCTTGGCGCTTATTTCGACTGTACTGGGACAATTCGTTTTTAACTGGATATTAAAGTGGATTCCGGCGACGGTCGTATCGGTCAGCATTTTAGGCGAGGCCATAGGAACCTGTATTTTAGCTTATTTTATTTTGCAGGAGGCCATTTCGCTTCAACAGGGCATCGGGATAGCGATTATTCTGCTCGGCCTGGCGCTCTTTTTTCTCAGCCCTAAAATTCAGCAAAAGGCGTAATGCAGTCCTTTTAGCACAGCGCTTGGCGCAGCCCGGTTGACAAATGGCAGTTCTTTGCGCGTCTTAACCGGCGCGGGAGATCGCCTGAAAGAACGCGGATGGCGCGTTATGCCGTCCAAAGAAAATAAATTGTTGGGGTGTTGTAGTTATGTGCGACGCGGACACGCTGCTTCAAATCGTGATTGCCGAAGCCAAGGCGCTCGGTATTCCGGTGCCAAACGGTATTCTGCCAAAGGTTCTGATCAACACCCGCGCCAAAACGCGCTTTGGGCGCTGCGTCGTTTCAGCAAACGGCAGCTGCCGTATTGAGTTGGCCGCACGGGTGGCTGCCGCGGGGGAACGCGCCTGCAAAACGGTGCTGGCGCATGAGGTATTGCATAGCTGCAAGGGCTGCCGCAACCATCAAGCGCGGTGGAAAGCGTATGCCGAGCGGATGAACGCTGCCTACGGCTACGACATCCGGCGCACGCACAGTCCGGAGGCGCTCGGTGTTTTAGATGACGCGCCCTGCCGCTACCGGCTGCGCTGCTGCCGCTGCGGCGCGCAGCTTCAAAGGATGAAAAAAAGCCCCCTTGTGCAGCACCCGGAGCGCTACCGGTGCCGTTGCGGGGGGCAATTTATGACACTTTAAAAAGGGGCTTTATTTTCAGGACCTGCCGCCGTGTCCAAGCCCATGCTTATGGAACGAAGCAGCCTTTCTCTTTAGGCTCTGTACTCAAACAGCCTGAAAATAGGAGCAGGATTAGCGCACGGCTATTTTGTGCACGCCAGGGATGGCGAACAACAACGCGGTGAGGCGGCAAAAAACAGCTGCAAAAGACAATCCTGTTTCCACTAAAGATAAGGCCGCGCCGCCCATCAAACAAGCCCGGCGTTCTTATAAAACTCCTGCTCCTGCCGGTATCTTTTGTGGGCTTGAAGCCGCTCCCGGATATAAAGGGACGTGCGGGTGAAGATGCGCCAGTCCTCAGGCACCACCCACGCCTCGGTACGCTGGAGCGTTTCGGCGAACCGTTCCGCCGCCGTCAAATCCAGCCGGTATTGCCTGGTGGGCGTATCCAACTCGTAAACGAGCGGCTCGACCTGCTCCAGCCTCAGCGAGGGTAAAAAACCGTTGAACCCGTTGCGGTCAGCCTTGAGGTCAACCCACACAAGGCAGACGACAAAGCAAAAAACAATTAATGTAATGACAAAGGACGAAAAGAAAACGCGCAACAGTTCTTTTCTTTGCATAATATGAAATTTAACTTCCCTTCTTTTGCGTTTCCAGCAGAACCTGCGCCAGCGCTTCTCCAACCAGCACGGCCGTGTGCTTGGCTTCGTCGAGTGTGTTGGCGTGAGAACCGAACTCAAGCAGCAGTGCGCCGGTGGAGAGCTGCTGATTGTATTTTCGGTAGGAGAACATCAGCGGGCGGGTAATGCCGGGCGTATTTAATTCCAGCCTGTCGGAAAAGGCGGCGGCAAAGCGCAGATTTTCGCGCCAGTTGGGAATCAGCCCGCTGCCGTCGTCACAGTTTGAAATAATCATCAGCTGGGCGTATTTCTGACCGTTTACTTCCAGCGTGGGCTTGACAATGACCCTGCCGTCGCGCTCGATGGCGTCGCGGTGCAGGTCGAGCACCACCTTTATGGTCGGATAGCGGGCCAGATAATCCTTGACGGCGCGGTAGCTGTTGGCGTAGGAACCGTCGTAGGAGGGGTAGTCGTGCTGACTGGTGTCCTGAATAACGCCGATACCGCGTTCGCGCAGCGTCTGCGCCATAACCGCCCCCACCGCCACCATATTGTTATTGTTGTCGGTGCTGCGCCAGTTATACCGCGTGTCGTAGATCTCGGTATCAAATGGGCAGAAGCTTTCGGTGGCGTGGGTGTGATAGATTAAAACCTGCGGCTCTTTAGTCTCTTCGAGCGCAATGCCCATGGGCCGTTTCAACACATCCTTAATATCCTGCTCGGAAAGGGATGTGTCGTTTCTCAGCCAGAAGTGGTTGGCCGAAAAGGCAAGTCCCCCTTTTTTGCCCGACATGTCTTCGGTGAGTACCTTGCCCTGATATTTTTGCGGAATCTCAGGCTGTGCGGACGAGGAGGATGCGGGTGGTGGCACGGCTACAAAAGCCGGTTCGCCGGCGGGCGGCTGCGAAGCAGGCGCGGCCGGGGCGGACGGCATGTGGTCCGCTGCCTCCCATGCGGATTCTTCCGCCGGGGCCGAGGGGGTGGACGCGGAACCAAAACGCTCCTTGAGCTGGTTGACGGCTCCCTCCGGCATGGTCAGCGCGGCCGAAAAAAGCGCCGTGCGCACCAAAAACGGCGAGATGGCAGGCAGAATAATGCCAAAAACGCCCCATAGAGCCATAAGCGTTATTGCCGCGGCAACAGCCGTTTTTAAGCGGCGAAGTATTTTATATTCCGTCTTTTTCACCTGCAAGCCCTCCGTATCATCATCAATCCATTTTATTCGTGGATGCTACGAAGTATGCAGAAATGAAGTGACTCTCAGCTCATCAGCGCGGCAATATCCCGCTGGGTCAGTTCCGGCTGAAGCGCCCGGTTGAGTGCCATTGCCACGATGCGCGCGCCCTGCGCGATAATTTGGTCAATATCCCGGGGCGTCACCATCATCGATAGCGCCGTCTCGCCGCTGGTACAGGCGGGGCAAAGATCGTTTAACAGCGTGGCCGCGTCTACCACGGTGGGAATGCCCAGCGAAAACACCGGCACGCCCAGCGATTGGCTTGACAGCTCGGCGCGCGCGTTTAACACACCCGAGCCGGGAGAGATGCCGGCGGTTGAAAGCTGTATTGTCCGGCCCAGGCGCGAGGCTGAGCGCGCCGACAGCGCATCTACCGCGATAACGGCCGCAAATGGCAGCGTTTTAAGCGCGGCGGCAACCAGCCGCGCGGCCTCAAAACCGGTTTGACCCATGACGCCGGGCGCCAGAGCGCACACCTTGCGCAGGTTTTGAAAGCCGAGGCTTTCCAGCTGTTCCGGCAAAAAGTGATAGGTGGCAAACACCTGCTGCGCCACGTCGGGGCCCAGCGAATCGGGCGTGATCTCGCGGTTGCCCAAGCCCACCACAAGCACCGGGCCGTCGGGCAGCAGCGTCTTAAGCGCGTCGGACAAAAGATTGATAAACGCCTGCGAATTGGTCATCTCGCCTTCAAAGGTCAGATATGTTCCGGCGGGCCGGCCAAGCCGCTTGACAGCCTGCGGCGTTTCGATACAGACTGTGGTCACTTTAATGTCCTGGACGACCTCTTCGGTAACCGATACGCCGGAGGGCAGCTTTCCGTCGCCGGTATCGGTTGCTTCAAGCGCAAGATCGGTGCGAAAACCTGATTTTTGCATAAATAATTCTTCCCATCAAAAAAATTATGAAAATAGTTGCTTTTTTGCGCAAATAATGATAATATAACTTGTACTGTACTGCGATAGTAAGGAGGTGTAACGATGCCCAACATCAAATCCGCGAAAAAGAGAGTTAAGGTTATTGCAACAAAAACCGAACTCAATAAGGCTCAGAAATCCCGTCTGAGATCCACCGTGAAGAAAGCGGAGCTTTCTCTCGCAGAGGGTGCCCAAAACAGTGCCGAGGTTGTTCGCAATGCCATTAAGCTTGTCGACCAGGCCGCCGCTAAGGGAATTATTCACAAGAATACAGCTTCCCGCAAGAAGTCCGCGCTGGCCAGCAAGCTCAATAAAATAGGCTAAACAAAAAACGAACGGTTCCACCGTTCGTTTTTAGTTTGCACGGTATTTGGCCGTTTAATAACTCAAAAATAAGATGTATTTAAAAAAGGCTGCGTTTGCAGCCTTTTTGTGTTGCGGTCTGTTTGTGCTACAGCGCGGCAACGGCGTTGACCGCCAGTGCCAGCCAGTCTCCGCCGGGAAGGCTCTCGACCGCGCCGGCGTCCACTGCTGCGGCGATCTCGGCTTTAATCGGCAGCCGGCCCAATATGCGGGTCTTATGCTGCCCGGCAATATCGGCCAGCTTGCTTTCACCAAAGATCGAAAACTTTTTGCCGCAGTCGGGACACGCAACATAGCTCATATTTTCCACCAGCCCCAGCACCGGAATCTTCATCATTTCGGCCATGCGCATCGCCTTTTCGACGATCATCGAAACCAAATCCTGCGGCGAGGTGACGACGATAATGCCGTCGACCGGAATCGACTGGAACACCGTCAGCGGTACGTCGCCGGTTCCGGGGGGCATGTCGATAAACATATAGTCGATATCCTCCCAAAGCACGTCGCTCCAGAACTGCTTGACGACGCCGGCGATAACGGGGCCGCGCCAGACAACGGGATCGGCGTCGTTTTCAAGCAGCAGGTTGACGCTGATTACGTCGACGCCGCCCGCCGATTTTACCGGCATTATAACGGTTCCGTCGGTGGTCGCCTTTTGGGTGAGGCCAAAGGCGCGCGGCGCCGAGGGGCCGGTGATGTCGGCATCCAGCACGCCGACATGCGCGCCGCGCCGGTTCATCTCGCAGGCCATCAGCGCCGTCACAAGGCTCTTGCCCACCCCGCCTTTGCCGCTGACAACGGCGACAACCTTTTTGACGCGGCTCTGCGGATGGAGCGCTTCAAGCAGGCTTTGCTTATTCTGACGATCGCTGCAGCTGGCCGAACAGCTGCTGCAATCGTGGCTGCATTCTGTGCTCATGAATTAAAACTCCTTTAAAATAATTTCCTGCATAACTATAGGCCTATTTAAGGCGGCTGTCAAGGTAATGCTTGACCGATGTGCTATACTAATATCAATCAATATATTATACCATGAGCGCAAGCGAATGGTATAATTGCGCATCAAAAGGCGGTTGCCGCGTTAAGCGGCGAGCCGTTGCGCATCCTCCCGGTATAATAGCCGCAAGACGGCTATTATACCATGAGCGCAAGCGAATGGTATAATTGCGCATCAAAAGGTAGCATGCCGCGTTAAGCGGCGGGCCGTTGCGCATCTCAAATAATTCCTTTGTGACTATTATGACCTGAAAGCGGGGAAAAACGGTGCAATTCGATATTCCTGAAAATATACGCATGGTTCTCGCCTGCCTGCGCGGGGCGGGCTTTCGCGCGGTGCCGGTGGGCGGCTGCGTGCGCGACCTGCTGCTGGGCAACGCGCCGCACGACTGGGATATTGCCACCTCGGCCACGCCGGCCGAAATGCTGACCGCTTTTTCCGGTTTTAAGACGCTGGAGGTCGGACAAAGCGCGGCGAAGCACGGGACGATAACGGTTATGCTCGACCGTACGTCCATCGAGGTGACGACCTTTCGGCAGGATGGGCTTTATTCCGACGGCAGGCGGCCGGACAGCGTCCGTTTTTCACGCGTACTGGCCGATGACCTTGCGCGCCGCGACTTTACCATCAACGCTATGTGTTTGGGTGAGGATGATACGATCATAGATCTGTTTGATGGCCGGCAGGATCTGAGTGCGGGCATTATACGCGCCATCGGCGCGCCGGATCGGCGTTTTAGCGAGGATGCTCTGCGCATTTTGCGCGCGCTGCGTTTCGCAGCGGCGCTGAGGTTTTCGATCGAACCGCAAACAGCGGACAGCATGCTGCGCCACACCGGGCGGCTTGCAGCGCTTTCAGCCGAGCGGGTGCGCGGCGAGCTTGAAAAGCTGCTCTGCGCGCCCGGCTGCACGCGGGTGCTGCTGCAATACCGCCCGATTATTGTGGCCGTTTTGCCCGAACTAAGGCCCCTGGCTGAAAGGGTGCGACGGCAAACCGTGTATGGCCGTGACGGTTATGTTCACACCGCCTGTGCAGTAGGGGCTGCGCCGCCTGAGCTGCCAATAAGGGTCGCGCTTCTGCTGCATGGCCTCGGCATGCAGCCATGCGCCAACGGTTGCGAACTTTCTTGCGACGGCGCGGCACAGAGCGCCGCGCTGGCAGACGGTGTTCTGCGGCGCCTGAAATTTAGCAATGCGGTCAGGGAACATATCCTGTTCCTTGTGCGGCAGTATGATCTGCCGCTGGGCGATGCCGACCGGGTAGTCATGAAAAAGCTGCTTTCAAAGCACGGCGTCGCCGCGCTCAACGATCTGCTGGCGGTACAGCGCGCCGGCATTATGGCACAGCCGGGTAACATCCAACACCGGCTGGCGCGTTTAGAGAAGGCCCAATGCCTGATGCAGGATATCCTGTCCAGTCAGTCGCCCTTGGGCCGCATGCAGCTCGCCATATCCGGCCGCGACCTCATTTCGGCGGGTATTGCGCCGGGGCCCCGGCTTGGTGCGCTGCTTGAGCTGCTGCTGCAAAAGGTGCTCGAAGAGGCGCTGCCCAATGAATCTGAGGCGCTGCTTGGATATGCCGCCGCGCATGTACAAGAAATGACCGGCCACACGGCGCAGTAAGAGGCGGTTGCGTCCAGTGCTTACCCGCCGGGGCTGTGGCAGACGGAACATATCAAAGGCAAAGCGTGTCGGCTTTGGCGGGCCCCCCATTGGACTGCTCGGTCAAAAGCCGTTTTGACAAAAAGCCTGTCCATTGTCCCGTATTTGCTTTTGATCTAAACGGCGGGAGCGTAAGATGTAGAGCTTCTTTCACTTAAAGCGGTCTGGAAGGGCTGCCTCAAAGACAAAATCATTCGCTGAACGGATGGTATGAACCAGCCCTAAGAGGGCATATTACAGGCTGGCCGCGCAGGAGGCATTAAGAATATCAATCGCATTTTGGCGCCACTACCGGTTAACGTGGGCAATGCGCTGGCTTTTACTCTGGTCATAGCAAGTAATTGCCAGCTTCTCTGCTTCGCACCGAAGGTATGATAAGCTATAAGCATTTAACGCACATTAGCAGCGCCGATGGCTGCCAAACACAAAGCAACATGCGGGGCCGCCAAAGCGGCCCCGCATGTATTGGTGGAAGAGGAATATAGCAAAATCAGTAAATACTTAAGAACTATTTAGAAGATACCCTGAGCCATCATCGCGTCGGCAACCTTCTGGAAGCCAACGATATTGGCGCCGGCAACCAGATTGTAGCCCAGACCGTAACGCTCTGCGCACTCAGCCGAGTTGTCATGAATCTGCTTCATGATCTGCTTGAGCTTGGCGTCAACCTCTTCGGCGGTCCAGTTGTATCTCATCGAGTTCTGGCTCATCTCAAGGCCCGAAACCGACACGCCGCCGGCGTTGACAGCCTTGCTGGGAGCGATGATCATGTTCTTCTGCTCCATCAGATAGACGAGCGCATCGTTGGTGGTGGGCATGTTGGCGACTTCGACATAATACTTAATGCCGTTTTCAACAATCTTCTTAGCAGAAGCCATATCCACGTCGTTCTGCATGGCGCAGGGCATGATGATGTCGACCTTTTCGCCCCAGGGCTTCTCGTTGGGGACAAACTTGCAGCCAAACTTGTCGGCATAATCCTTAACCTTATTGCGGTTGGAATTGCGCATCTCAAGCAGATAGTTGACCTTCTCTTCGGTGATGATGCCGTCGGCGTCGTAGATATAACCATCCGGACCCGAAAGGGTCACGGCCTTGGCGCCGAGCTCGGCGAGCTTTTTGACAGCGCCCCAGCAAACGTTGCCGAAGCCGGACAGCGCAACCGTCTTGCCCTCGATGGTGTCATTTTCGTGCTTGAGAACCTCGCACAGATAATAAACAGCGCCAAAGCCGGTGGCCTCGGGGCGGATCAGCGAGCCGCCAAAGGACATACCCTTGCCGGTGATGGTGCCGTTTTCAAAAGCGCCGCGCAGTCTTCTGTACTGGCCGTAGAGATGGCCGACCTCACGCGCGCCAACGCCGAGGTCGCCGGCGGGTACGTCAACATCGGGGCCGATGTGGCGATAGAGTTCGCTCATGAAGGACTGGCAGAAACGCATGACCTCACCGTCGGATTTGCCGGTGGGATCAAAGTCGGAACCGCCCTTAGCGCCGCCCATGGGCAGGGAGGTCAGGGAGTCCTTAAAGGTCTGCTCAAAGCCGAGGAACTTGATGATGCCGGAATATACGTTGGGGGCAAAACGCAGACCGCCCTTGTACGGGCCGATGGCGCCGTTGAACTGGCAGCGATAGCCGGTGTTGGTCTGAGCAATGCCGTTGTCGTCCACCCAGGTCACGCGGAAGGAGATCATGCGCTCAGGCTCGACCATTCTGCCGAGCAGGTCGGCCTTCTCATATTCGGGGTGCGCATCCACAACGGGGGACAGAGAGCTGAAAACTTCTTCAACACACTGTACAAACTCGGGCTCATAATGGTACTTCTTCTTAACTTTTTCGATTACACTTTCGACATATGCGTTCATCTTAAAATCCTCCCAATCAATAAATCGTGACTAGATTAATGGATACGACACCTTGACAGAAAACTTGCAAAAAAGTTTTTGTCTACAAGCACATATTAGCACGTTCCTTGAAGTAATTCAAGACATTATTCTTGCAAAATTATTTTTAAATATAAAAAACAAAAGATAAAACGGCAATTAAATTAGCTATAATAACAATAAAATATTTGAATTATCACTTCAAAGCATTAAAATCAAAGCGTATAGAGGTATAGAATCTTGCAAAAAAGCAGAGAGGTGCAGAAACACTGAAAATAAATAAAATGAATTAAAACTTGCGGTAAAAGTCTTTTTGCAAAAAATAAATAGCAAAGACCCCCTGTTTTTAAGGCGCCTCTGCCATTAAATGAAGGCAAAACAAATGCTCCTGCATATGCGCTATACCAAACATAAAAAATACAATAGAACTGTAAGACAATTTGGTTTCGGCAAAAAGGATAACACCGCCAGAGACAAAACAGACGCCCGGCTCAGGCTTTTTGGGGTCATACTCAGCA
>JAEWMM010000105.1 GCA_023457175.1 Bacillota bacterium
CGGTCATCCGCCACGCGGTGCGCAGAATCATTTCCGACATGCTGTCCGAATACAATATGACCGTCGTCATTTCGTCGCACAACCTGCGTGAGCTTGAGGATTTTTGTGACCGCGTCGGCCTCTTGCACCACGGTACGCTCAAACTGGAGTGCGCCATCGACCATATTCAGCTCGGCTTTTGCAAGGTGCAGGCGGTGTTTAAGCCGATGCCCGAAAGCCTTGAGCTTGAGGATGTGCCGGTCATCTCCAAAGAGATTCGCGGCAGCGTGGCAACGATTATCTGCGCCGCGGGCGAAAAAGAGGCGCTTGCCGCCGTCTCAAAGCTCAAGCCCATCCTGTGCGAAGCGGTCAGCCTGACGCTCGAAGAGGTATTTATCTATGAAATGGAGGCGGTCGGATATGACTACAGCAAAATCATCTTTTAATATGGCCCGCTTTTTGCCCGTTTATAAAAATCTTCTGCGCCGCAACCGTGGCAGCGCCCTCTTCTACGGCGCGCTGGGATTTCTGTTTTTCAGCCTGCAATATCTTTTGAGCTTTTTGGAATATCTGCGGTATCCTTATCCTGAAAATGCGATTCGTACCTTTGAGCTTATCGGCCCGGCCAACATTTATAACGGCTTTGCCGTAGTGTTTTTTACGGCCATGTCGCTGATTGTACCGGTGGTTATGGCGACGAATCTGTTCGGCTATATGCAGAACAAGCGCTCGGTGGATGTTTACCATGCGCTGCCGCTGACGAGAAGCGAATTGTATCTGGCAACCTCGGCGGCCGGCATCACGCTGATCTGGGTTCCCATGATTTTAAATTTTGTTCTGGTGGCGGGCTGCGCGCTCTTGGTGGGCGGTCAGTCGATGGGCATGATTTTTCTTGAGCTGCTTTGCTGGATGGTTATTACCTTTGTGATATTTGCGCTGACGGCCTTTTCGGCGGTGAACGTGGGTACGACCTTTGACACAACCATCTTTTCAATAGGGTTAAACGCGTCGCTTGCCGCGGTGTATATGACCGTTATCGCGATTGGCAGCGCATTTCTGTACGGATTTTACGACATTGACAACGGCCTGCTGGTGGCCTACCGCCTGTCGCCGGTGTCTCTCATGATCGGTCGTCAGACGTTAAACGGCCTCAACGCGGCCAAGATGCTCAAGGAAAACAACATCGCCATTGCGCTGTGGCTGGCCGCGGGCGTTGCGGTGTTTATTATCGGGCTGCTGGTCTATAAAAGACGCCGTTCTGAGCAGGCCGAGTCGGTTGGTAACTTAGGCCCGCTGCAAATGTTTATGCGCAGCGTTGGCACGCTGGTGGGCGGCGCTATGCTGGGCGCCATCTTCTGCGGCGTATTCGGCTTTGAGGCTTCCAAAGCGGTGTTTCTGGTCTCGGTTGCCGTCGGTGCGCTGGTCACCTATTTTATCGGCGACGTCATTCTGACCCGAACGGTGCGCTCAATCCCGCGCGCGCTGCCCGCGGCGCTGGCGACCACGCTGGGCGTCTGCCTGCTGGTTGGCGGTGTGATGTATGGCGGCTTTGGCTACGAAAAGCGTGTGCCCAATGCAGAATCGGTCGCTTCGGTCTCGTTGGAAAGCTACAGCAATCGCTACGTCAACGAGCCGTCGCTCCATGAGGAATATAGCAGAACCTATTCGTTTGACGACCCTGCGTCGATTGAACTGATTCTCAGGGCACATCAGGCGCAGGTGCAGACGCATACCGCCAACAAGGCGGCGCTGGATCTCGAAGACACCTTTGACGGTTCGCTGCGCATCAGCTATACGCTTAAAAACGGCAAAACCCTTTCGCGCCGGTACTACGGTCTCTACGACGGCGCGCGGCAGGCGCTGCTCACGCTCGAAAGCCAACCCGAGCTTATTCGGCAGGCTCATGCCGCCTTTAAAGGCACGGCCGACATGCTCTCTTCGGTGACGGTGGTTAACGCGCTGGGTAACGACCGCAAGACGTTGAGCCTGACCGACGAACAAAAGCAGCAGCTTTTAGAGGCCGTCCGCGCCGACCTGTTGAGCCAACCGGCCGATGAACTGGAAAACGGCGCACAGGCGTAGGGCTATGTAAAAATGGAGTACCGGTATATCCAGCAGAAGGGCGGAAGAGTTGTCACCACTCAATATGCGGGTGGTGTGGCGGTTGCTGTGGAGGAGTCCGCCCAGCCGCTGGCGGAGCAGGACTATTCCGTCTCGACCAGCGAGGTGCTTGTCACTGAAAGCTTTAAGAACACCCGTGCATTGCTTGAGCAGTTCGGCGCCGGCCAGCAGATGCAAAACGATTTTTCTAAGGTGAATAAGGCTTATATCGGCGTCATCGGTTACCGTTTGCGCAACTGGGACACCATTGTGGTGCAGTCTTCGGCCGATCGAATCTACGAGCTTAATGACGCGATACTGCATTCCTATTACGATAAAGAATATTACAGCGAGAACGGTGAGCGATCCAGAGCCTTTGTCGAAATTGATTCGGCGCAGCTGGCCGCTATCCGCAAGGATCTGACCAACATCTACGTGCCGCAGACGGGCAAGCCCTATGTAGCCGTCGGTATTTCGGGCCAAGAAAACGGCCAGGAGGTTATCACCGGTTACTACTATATGCCGCTGGAGGCCTTGTCCGAGCAGATGAAATACAAGGTGTGCGAGAGCGCCTTAAACGAATACGACCGGGACTACCTGATCAATTTGGGATACCACTATTTCGGTTAACGCAGCAGAACGGGACAAAATGCAGTAAAAAAGGAGAAGCGCCATGCCACTGTCGGTAAAGATGAGCAAATCTGAATATGCGCACCGCTATGACGATCTTGCGGATGCGCTTTACAGGCTGGCACTCTATTTGCTTGGCGATGCGGCCGAGGCGCGTTACGCTATGGCTGAGGTCTTTGTCGAAGGCTATACCACCTACGCGGGGCAGAGCTTTGAGCAGCGGATGCTCGCGGTGCTGTGGCAGGTGGCCAAGGGATGCGAACCGGTCTGCGGCGACCTCTATCGGCACAATATGCTGGCGGCTGTGACGCTGCCGCCCGACGACACCGACAGCGCCCGCTTATTTCAAATGCTGGGCCAAATGGCGCTATCTGAGCGGGCGATGCTGCTGCTGTCGGTGCTGCAACGCCAGCCGGTTGACACCATAGCATGGCTGCTTGGCCGCCCGCAGGGAGAGGTAAGCCGGTCGCTCAAACAGCTTTGTGATCAGGTGCGCCGTACCATGGCGGCATAACAAAAAGCGCGGTCTCTTGCCAGCAACGGGCGAGAGACCGTGCTTTTTTGCACTCGCTCCACTTTACGGCGGCAGTTCCCTATGCTAAAATGTTATAAAATGGGTTTACTATAATATTGCGGGTGGGGGAAAACAGACATGAATAATAAGAACAGTTTTAACTGGCAAGAGCGGGATGAGGCGCATGACGACGGTAAAATAAGCTATGTCGCTTTTGGCATGCTCTCAGGCACTGGTCTGGGGAGTGCCATAGGCGGCATAATATTCAATAATATGCTGGCGGGTATTATCATAGGCGTGTGCTTAGGGGTGACATCGGGCGTCATAATGGACTTGGTTAGCAATCGGTAACCGTTATATTTTTAAGGATTGCCCAAAACAAAGAGGCTGTGGCAGGACATCTGTTGAGGTGCCTGCCACAGCCTTGCTGACTTTTGGAAAAGCCGGACGTATAGTCAAAACAGCGGTGCAAAGGGGCGCAGCACAGCGGCTACGGCACGCTGCCAGAGCGGGTAGCGCCGGGTGTCCCCAAAGGTTACCTCGCGGCAACAGGCCAGCGTGCTTTGCATGTCACTTAAAACACTTTTGACGGCCGAACTGCCGTAAAGGCAGACCGCGCATTCAAAATGCAGGTAGAAGCTGCGGAAGTCGAGGTTGGTTGTACCCACCATGGCGGTGATGTCGTCGCTTACCAGCTGCTTTGCATGGATGAAGCCGGGCTGGTATTCGAAGATGCGCACGCCGTACCGCAGCAGCGCCCCATAATAGCTGCGTGAAACGGTGTGGACATACCATTTGTCGGGCACGCCCGGCGTAATAATGCGCACATCCACCCCCGAGAGCGCCGCCGTGCCCAACGCCAGAACCATCTCGTGCCCCAGCACCAGATAGGGAGTGGTGATATAAATATATTTTGTCGCGCGCGAAATAGCCTGCAGGCAAAAGGTCTCGGCGACATAGAGATTGTCCAAGGGGCTGTCGCCGAACGCCTGCGCAAATCCGTCGCTTTGGCAGGTGACGGTGGGTACAAAGTCAGAAAAATCCTGTAGCTGTTCGCCGTTTGCAAAGCCCCACAGCCCTAAAAACAGCAGTGTCAGATTCCAGACGCCGTGGCCCTTGAGCAGCACGCCGGAGTCCTTCCAGTGGGCGCAGCGGGGCAGCCGGTTGATATATTCGTCAGCGAGGTTGGCGCCCCCGCAAAAGCCGACATTGCCGTCGATGATGCAGAGCTTTCGGTGGTCTCGGTAGTTCATCGAGGCGTTTAAGTGTATACGGCAGGGGTTGAACACCGTTACCTCAATACCCTTTTGACGCAGCGCCTTTTCGTAATGGCGCGGCAACCGGTTTATAGTACCCACGTCGTCGTACATCAGCCGTACCAGAACCCCCGCGCGGATCTTTTTTTCGAGTATCGCAAGGATGCGATCCCACAGCAGGCCGGGGGCGATGATAAAATACTCTAAAAATATAAATTTTTCGGCGGCTTCAAGCTCTTGACACATGCGCTCAAACAGGGTGCTGCCGGAGGGAAAAAATTCGCAGGCGGTGTGCGGCCACGCCGCAAAGCCGGTGCAGTTTTTCAGGTAAACACTCTGCGCCGCCAGATGCTTATCGAGCGTCATAAGCGCCGTTTCGCTGCCGGCATCCATGCACACCGGCGACAGGCTCTGCTGGTAATAGGCGATCAGCTGCCGCTTTAAACGCCGGGGCAGGCGCTTGTTACCCATCAACAGGTATATCATGCCGCCCAAAATGGGCACCATGAGTATCAGTACCACCCAGGCCAGCTTATAATAAGGGTTGTCGTGCTTTGAGACGATGTATAAGACGGCGACCATGCTCATCATGTGCAGCAGCAGCGCCAGCGCGGGTGAACGCCGCGCCATCAGCCAGATGGCGCAAAAAAGCAGCGCTGCCTCCAAGAGAACAAAGGCCGGCAGCAGCACGGCGCGGCTGCAGAGCAGACGTGTCAGTCGTGGCTTCATAAAGTCTCCTTACATGATTGCAAATTTAACATGGCCGCAGTATACTAAAAGCTGTATAAAACTAAAAGTGTGAAAAATTAAGGGAGAGACCCGAATGGTAACCTATGGAGAAGTTTCAAACAGCGAGGAAATTAAGGCCTACATCCGTCAGGCCGACGCATCGCTTTTAAGCATGGGCTTTACCGAGCACAGCTTTGCGCATGTGGTGCGCACCGCCACCGTGACGCAGAACATATTAACCGACCTGGGCTACGACGCCCGCACCATCGAGCTGGCAAAGATCGCGGGCTTTATGCACGATATCGGCAACGTCGTCAACCGCATCGACCACGCACAGTCCGGCGCGGTTATGGCTTTTCGCATTCTGGATAAAATGGGCATGGAGCCTTCGGAGGTGGCGCAGGTGGTATCGGCCATCGGTAACCACGACGAGCACACCGCCCACCCGGTCAACGCGCTGGCTGCCGCGTTGATTCTCGCGGATAAAAGCGACGTTCGCCGCTCGCGCGTGCGCAACCGCTATATTGCGAGCTTTGACATCCACGACCGTGTCAACTACTCGGTTGAGCAGTCGTCGCTTAAAATTGACAAGCAGTCGCGCACCGCCACACTGGTATTGACCATCGATTCCAAGGTGAGCACGCTTGCGGATTATTTTGAGATTTTTCTCGAACGTATGCTGCTCTGCCGCAAGGCGGCTAAATTTTTTGATTTTCAGTTCCACCTGATTATCAATGGCGTTGCGATGATGTAAAATCGCATTGCTTTACTTTAACCAAATTGCACAGGGCTATTCCATTGCTTTAAAACGCGACGGTAATTTTTTACTTTTACACCCGCCGCAGCAGCTAAAATACAGCAAACAGCCGACACACGGCCCTTGAAGGGACGCATGTCGGCTGTAAATTTTTTGTGTCAGATGTATAATCGGGTGGTTGTTAAGCTGATCCGTCAGTCAGGGGCCAAATTTTGCCGTGCCCGCCATTCCAGATAGTCTTCCGGCAGCTGCTCCTCGGACCTTTTCTGTGTGTGCCGCAGCAAGAGCCGCTCGGTCAAGGGGTCAAACGTGTCCGCGGGCAGGGTGGCAATTTCATACATGCCGTTTTTGTCGGCATAGATGAGCTGAATAGCGGTAAAATGATAGTCCTCGCCCATAAGATCGATGATTTTTTTGGCGATTTGGGCCGGCGCTTTTTGGCTCTCGTCCTCGGTCAGATTCGCCGTGTTGTAAACGCCCAGCACGTAGAGCCACTGCGACTTTCTCGTGTAGTCGTTGGCATCGAGCGCCGTGCCCACCATAATTGAGTCGGGCAGTGTCAACTCAGGCGGAAACTGTCCAACCACGGCACGGCGGTAGTCCGCTCGCGCTGTTTTGCCAATCACTTCATTAAACGGGCCGTCATAAATGGTGTTTTGCCACAGGTTGTATTTTAGTCGTCTGTCGTTGCCCAAATCTGCGTAATAGCCGCTGTTGTACCAGTCATGATGCACCGCCTCAATTGAGACCTCAGGCATTTGGCTGCGGACATAGGCCGATAATTGATGCCGGGCGATCAGAACGCCCGCTATGGGAATGTACTGGGTGCCATAGCAGAGCAAAAGGCCGACGCCGACAACCAGCGCCAGCAATGACCGGCGCAGGCATTTACTGATGAAATCTTTGCGCGCTTCGGTCATAGATGCATGGCCCCCTTCCGGCAAGATGCCCGCAGATTAAAAGCGTCGGGTTTAACAGACCGACGAATAAGCGTAAAGCCCCACAGATTATTCTGACACCAGAATACCCGCCTCTTTAAGCGCCGCTGTCACGCGCTCAAAGCAGGCGCGGTCAGGGCAGCGCAGCGTGTGCAGGTGAATGCCGCCGGTTAAGAGCGACAGCGGCGAAGCTTCCGACGCGGCCAGCGTCTTGACAAAGCGGTCGGCCTCAAAGCGAGAGCTGACCTGAAGCTGCCCGGTCAGTTGACCGTAGATGGGGTGCTCGACTATAACGTCTCGCACCGTCGCCCCCTGATCCACCACAATGTACAGCTCTTTAAGCAGCTGCTCGGTGTTCTCATGGCGGCAGGCGACGGTGTAATCCTGCGCCGCGCTGTCCGCAGCAGGTTCCATCAGATAGCCGCGCGGCGTCGCCAGCACCGGCGCGCCCGAGGCGCGCAGCAGCGCGATATCGCCGACAATAATCTGCCGGCTGACGCGGAACTTGTCGGCCAGCGCCGAGGCGCTGACCGGCTCGGTCGTCTGCTCTAAAAGCTGTGCGAGGCTGCTGCGGCGCGAGGCTGCGCCCAGCCGCGACAGCCGGTCGGAAACAGCCTTTCGCCTGCGGCCGGTTTGCTGCACGTCCAGCACATAGCCGTTTTCGGTCTGGCGCAGCATAGCCCCCTCGCCGACGTCTTTTGGCAGCGCTGACAGGGGAATGCGATGCTGCTGTTGCCGCTCGTCGATGCAGACGGCAAAGCCGCCTTCAATCCGGTCGATCGATAGAATCATTTACGCCGCCTCCTTTGCGTTGATTGCGTCGTCGATATTGTCTGCATTAATCCAGATGGCGCTGCCGTCGGTCGAAAAGGTGACGGCGCCGTTTAAATCGGTGCGGTAGACTGCCCCAAAGGCCGAGAGCCTGGTCAGTGCTTTTTGGTTTGGCAGGTTGTAGGAATTATCCCGCCCGCAGGAAATAACGCTGGCCACGGGGCTGACCGCGTTTAAAAATGCCTGCTTGTTTGAGGTGTTGCTGCCGTGATGCCCCGCCACAAAAATATCGACCGAGACCGGCGCGTTGTTTTGCAGCAACGCCTGTTCCACCGCCGTCTCTCCGTCGCCGGTTATCAGAAACGA
>JAEWMM010000106.1 GCA_023457175.1 Bacillota bacterium
AAATTTACCGGGTGGGTCTGCCGTCAATTTTTATGCAGACCATCGGCGCGGTTATGACCTTTGGCATGAATAAAATACTTATCATGTTTTCGGCGACGGCGGTTTCGGTGTTCGGCATCTATTTTAAGCTCCAAAGCTTTGTGTTTATGCCGGTGTTCGGCCTGACCAGCGGTATGATTCCGATTGTAGGCTACAATTACGGCGCGCGCAACCGCGAACGCATTGTGCAAACCGTTAAGCTGGCCTGCCTGATGGCGCTGACCATTGCGGCGGCGGGGTTTGCGCTGTTTCAGATCTTTCCGGGACTGTTGCTGGATCGGCTCTTTCACGCGTCGGAGGCGATGCTGGCCATCGGGGTGCCCGCGCTGCGGATTATCAGCCTGCATTTTCTTTTAGCGGCAGTTTCAATCATCCTCTCAAGCGCGTTTCAGGCGCTCGGAAAAGGCATGTACAGCCTGATGATGTCAATTTCGCGCCAGCTTGTGGTGCTGCTGCCGGCGGCCTATCTGCTGGGGAAATTTATTTCGCTCGACGCCGTCTGGCTTTCGTTCCCGATAGCGGAAATCGTTTCGGTGACATTGGCGCTCGTCCTGTACCGGGGCTTGTACGAAAAAGAGATCAAACCCTTAAAGAATTAAAACACGTTTTAACCACGTTTTAACGCGGCTGTAGTTGCAGCCGCGTTTGGCTTTTCAGGATATAAACGCATCGATGTCGGCCGCCTGACGCGCAGCCGTTACAGCGGCGATAACCGCCTGCGGAATGGGCGCAATTTCAAACGCGGGCTTGGCGATGAAAAAGCCCTGCACATATTGCACGCCGCCGGCGATAACCGTTTTAAGCTCCTCCTCAGTCTCGACCCCCTCGGCGAGGACGGCGACGTGATGCTTTTGGGCGGCTGCAACGATACGCCTCAGGGTGGCCTGGCGCTTTTTATCCTTATCTATGCCGGAGATCAGCGAAATATCAAGTTTGATCAGCGTCGGGGCAATGTAATGCAGCGCCGCCTCGTTGTCAAAGCCGACACCATAATCGTCAATGGTCAGCAGGCCGCCCCACCGCTTGAGAATTTCCTTCTTCATGTGGATGCAGTCCTGATTATCCCGCCCGCTGGCCATAATTTCGATTGAGATGCGATGCAGATAGGGGGCGAAGCGCCGTTCGAAGGCGAGCATGTCCGAATAGTTTAAAATCTGGCTGTTGATCGAGTTGATGAACACCCGTTCATTTTTTCCGACAATCTGCTGATTGATGAGCGTGACAAAGGCTTCCATGGCGCCAAACATTGAAATGCGCTCCATTTGGTAGAGCTTGGCGTGCACCTGCGCCATATGGAATACGTCATAGGGGGAATAATCACAGGCTATCTGAGGCCGCATCAGCATTTCGTAGCCGTATATCTTGCCGGTTTTCACCGACAGAATGGGCTGCAATGCAAATCTAAAAAGATTGCCGCGGATGAGCCGCGCAATGGGTTCGTAGCCGTCCAGCGCACCGGCGGCCTCGCAGTATGCAATGGGATCAAATTCCCGAAAGCTGCCCTTGACACCGTGCTTGACGTTATACATGGCGAAATCGGCAAAGCGCAAAAGCTCGTCGCCCGAAGCGGCGTCGTCCGGATACCAGGCCAGCCCGCTTGAAACGTCGATCGGGCAGGCGCTGCCATCGGGAAGCAACAGCTGCTTATGGCGGATGGCGGCGCGCGTTTCCTCCAGAATTCCCCTAATCTCCTCCTTTGAAGCATAGCCATACAGCAGCATGTAAAATTCGTCGCCCGAGCGTCTGGCCACCAGCGCATTGTGCCGGGCGCAGTCCGCCAGGCATTCGGCAAAGGCCTTAATATAGCTGTCGCCAAAGTCGTGCCCGAAGTTGTCGTGAATTTTTTTCAGATTATCAAGATGCCACATCACAAGCGCGGCGGTCTTCAAGTTTTGCAGGTGCAGCAGACGCATCAAATGCGCGCGGAAGGCGCGCAGATTATAAAGATTGGTCAGCGCGTCATAATCGCGTTCATATTCCATTTTCTGCTTGGACACGACGTCGTCGGTTATGTCCGATATGGCCCCCAAAAGCTTTCCGCCCTGCTCCGCGATGTTCATCTGCATCCAGCGGGCCTTGCCGCCGCGGTCAAAAAGCTGAAATATCATCTCGCTTCTTTCAAAGATATACGGGCTCAGCGACAGCATGCGCTTTTCAAAATCGCTGCGGTCAAGATAGATATAATCCTTTTCGGGGCGCTCGGGCCAGTCGAGAATACTGCACAGATTACTTGAGCAGAATACCCTGCTGCGGCTGAGGTCGTATTCAAATACCCCCACTGAAATTTGCGTCATGGCAAATATTTTGGCAATCTTTTCAGAAGCGCTTGCCACCGCATAGCTGAGCGTCTCGAACGAGACCGCCAGCTCATCCAGCTCAACAATGTTGGTCTTTTTCAGATGAATCGGCTCGGCGGGGTCGCTTTGCTTGAGGCTGGCTACCATTGCGCTGACGGGACCGGTGACCGATTTGCCGATAATCAATACGCCTGTTATGCCTAAAAGCAACGCGATGAAAAATGAAACATGCGCGAGCGCGCTGATTTTATTGGAAAATTGGAGCAGGTCGTCCTGCGCAACCATGCCGATGACAGCCCACTGCTGATCATAAAACGGCGTATTGACCTTATAAAGCTCCAGTGGATGGATGGCGCCGACGACCTGCCCGCCGTGGACGTCGCCGACCAAATAAACGTTGCTTCGCACCGCCTTTGCCACAGAGACGGTCTCCGTCTGGCCGAAACGGTGCTTAAAAAGCGGTCCGCTTGTAAAGACGCTGCGGTAAGACGCCCCGCTGTCTGAAGAGACGCCTAAAAAGTACGAGGCGTTCTGGCTGCCGCTCAGATCATGATACCGCATTTTACCGGCAAGCTGCGCCTCGGACACTTCCACCCCAAAAACGCCGATGACCGTACCGTCGGCGGCGATGAGCGGCACCGAGTAGGTGATGACGCCAATATCGTTGACGCTCAGCGAAAAGCGCTCGCTCCAGTAACCAAAGTCGGCGCTTTGCCCGCCGGTATGCGCTTTGGCGGCATTGAGCGGCGCAAAGAAAAACTGCGCCTGCACGGCCGTCTCGCCAATAAAAGTAAAGCCGGCCGCCCAGTAACGGTCAAGCGCGATACTCAAGCTTCGGGCGAGATCCGGCATGCCGCGTTCCAGCAGAAGGTTGCTGTTATCGGGCGAACGGTCAAGGTGGTCAAACTGGCGGATATAACATCCGGCGCGCACAACGGCGCCCTGATCCGCCGCTTCGGCGGCGGGCCCGTCGAGCACCAGAAAGATGCCGTTTGCCGCGTTGCGGTACAGCATGCCGACAATATCGGCCGAGACATCCGCAATAATTTTTCGGTTAAGCGCCGGCGACGTCGAAATATCCGCAATATCGGCGCCGTTTTCGGCAAGCGAAGCATATATCTTTTGCAGCAGAAATTCCCTGTCCTCATCCAGCGCCATGCACTTGTGCAGAATATCGCTTTGAATATCCTGCTGCCTGTTTAAAACCTTTTCGCTGAAAATATCATACGCATTGGCTTCAATGCGTCCGATAATGTTATATTGCCAAAACATCAGGGTGTAAAGGGCCGACTGCACGAGAATTACAACGATGCCCGGCAGCATGATGCGCGCAAGAATGGTGCTTTTGCCGAATGCTGTGCTTTTATCAAGTTTTTCAGGCATTTACAATCCACCTTTAACCTGAACCGGAGCGCATTACCGCCCGGATATCAGTCAGACTATTTTCCGGCAGCTGCTTCGCGCAGTGCGCGCTCAAAATCCGACAGCCACAACTCAAAATGCGCATCGCCCAAATAGGGTTCAAGCGCGGCCTCGCGGTCAACGCCCAAATGCACTTGAGCGGTTATGGCGGCCAGATCATGATCGGCCTGCGCCTGCATGGCATTGCTTGCAATGCTCCGGCAGGCATAGCTGCTTTCAGAAACAGCATTGGTGAAAAAATGATAGCGCCCCGACATCTCCATGCCCACCCTGAGCGTGTCTTCTACAACGGGCAGCAGCTCAAGCTTTTCTCTGGCAGCCACCGTTTTCAGCAGGTCGCCGTTATTTGCGGCTTTTTGCACGGGCAAATAGCCGGTGCAGGCTGAAAATCGGATGTTCTGCGCCGGTTCGGTGAACCATTTTAAAAACGTTATAGCGGCTTGCTCGGTACGTTTGTCAGACTTTGCAACCGCCATACCGGCGCCCTGCTGAACCGCATAGCGCTCACAGCCCGCAAAGTTGGGCAGGGGAAACACCTTGGCTGTGATGGGGTAGGTGCTGCCGTCCGCACGGGTGACGGCGCTTGGGAAATAGGAGCAGCCGCTGGAAGAGCCGACAAACGCGATAATATCGCCGGTCTTGGCGTCGTCGCTTCTAAAGCGGCCCAGCGATGCAAAATGTCCGCTGACATAGGGGATATAATAGCTGTTCCACAGGCGGCGCAGGACGCTGCGGTCAAGATTCAAAGAGAATGCGCCGTTCTCGACCTGCATCAGCGGAGAGCCGAGCTGGGCGCAGCCGACCAGCAGGTAATTGGACATCGAATCCCGTCCGAAAAACGCTTTGCCGTCGTTGGGTGCGTCGGTCAGGGCGTCGGTGTACCGGTAATATTTTGCGGCTGTATCGACGATGCCTTCCCATGTGTTCAAATCCTGCTCGCTGATATTGCAGGCGGCGGCAAAGGGTGCAAAATCGGTCATGTTCACAAACAGCACTTCGGTAGATTTGGCGACGGGAAACAGGAAAATGCTGCTTGGGCCGGAGAAATTGCCCTCGGAGAGATAGGCTTCAACATATTTTGACCGCTCCTGTTAAGAAAGGTATGCGGCCATATCGGCCAGATGCCCCACGGCATAAAGATCAAAGGCGTAATCGGCATAGGCTGAAAAAATATCCGGCATGGCGCCGGAGCCAATTTTATGCTCGGCGGCGTCTTTTACGGCATTGCGCAGATTATCGACGCTTCCCTTGCTGTATGCTTCGATAAAAATACCCTCGCGTGAGCCGACCGTCTCGTTAAATGCCGACACCAGGTCTGAAAATACTTGAAGCTGAACGCCGCTATAATAATGCCATATGGTCAGGGAGACGGGCGGCGCCGGCTCTTTGGCGGCACAGCCTGCCGCGCCCAAGCCCATTAGTAATGCCAGCAGTGTCGCCAACAGCCTGTATAATATTTCCATAGACAATACCATCTTTCTGACAAATATAGTCGCTTAACTTTAAAAGCGCTTGTAGTTGCGCGCATACGCGAATATTTTTCATGATGCAGGGCTGACGCCTGACGGACAGAACAACGCGGCAGCGCGGGGAAACAGGCCGCAAAGCGGGTGTTTTGAAGCGAGGGGACGATAGGCCCGCAATAATCTGTTTGCACAACCAAAAACCGTCTATAGCAAAGCGAAGGAATCTAAAGATGAAAAGCGGCTGCGGCAGCTTTTGGGATATTATACCGCAAAAATAGGAACAATTCAACGAGAATACCGATAAATCAGGAATATTTATCGGTGAAAATAAATATGTGTCATTCGAGTTTTCACCCAAATGACACATGCAAAATCGAATAGCTGCTAAACGGTGAAATAGCGGGACTGTTTGGGCTGCGGCGGCGCATGTAACGCGACCGCAGTCCAAACAGTCCGCCGGCTTATGCGCTGTTTAGCCGGTGCCGTCAATCAATGTCTTCGCCAAGAAAGATGCGCCAGACAAGGTAGACCCAGGACGCGATAAAGACCAGCGCCACAAGCGGCGCAAGCTTTTTAAAAAGCCGGGCAAACCATGTGCCGATCATCAGGCCCAGCGTAACAAGACAGGTTTTAAAAATGGCCCAGTCCAATACGCTGAAATGAGCGGCGCGGCTGAGCATAAACGCCGTCAGCTCATCCCATTTTTTGCAGTGAAGCTTGCTGAATTCTCTTTGCATCGGTGACACTCCTTTTTATTTTATCGTCTGAAGGCGGCTTTCGACAAGATAGCTCGCCTCGATATCGCACAGGTGTAATTTGACCGCCAGAGGGTAACGCTCATAGGCCTTGGAGATGGCGAAGCTGCCGCCGCGCACCGCGTCGTCAAAGCCGCCCATATGCCAGCGGATGGCCATTGCCTCAGGGGCCTTTAGCCGAAAGAAGCGCTCGATCATGTAAACCGATTTTTCTCCGTGCCCGTAGGGGAAGCTGTCCTCCACCTGATAAAACGGCTGCTTCTCCCACTGGCCGGTCTGTTCGTTTTTAACATTCCGAGTAGAGACCTTGTAATAGTTGACCTTGCATATGTCGTGCAGCAGGCCGCAGATGGCCAGACTTTCCGGCGGCTCGTCTTCATAGCGCAGCATCAGCTTGGCAACGTTGACGCTGTGGCTTAAAAGGCCGCCCTCGCAGGCCAAATGAAACCGCGTTGAGGCGGGCGCCGTAAAAAAATCGCTCTTATTTTCTAAAAAATTCAAAAGATCGCGCGCACCCTCGCGGGCTATGTACTGATGATATAGTTCCAAGAATTCCTGCTTTTGATCCATGGGTTCCACCTCTTTAATCGGTAATGGCTGTTTGACTGCTGCGGTGTATAGATGTAGCAGGCCGTCGGCGCATAAACGGGCCGCTTGTCCATAAAAAGGGAGCGGTCGCATTAAGCGGCGAGCCGTTGCGCATCTTCGCCGGTATAATAGCCGTCTTACGGCTATTATACCACAAAAAGCGGGCTGTTTCCATGTTATAAGCTTGACAATCCAGACAAAATTGCTATAATCAAAACATATCAATTTGGGGGGATATTGATGAAGATATCAACCAATAGCCGTTATGCGCTCAGGCTTTTGGCGCGCGTGGCACAAAAGGAAGGCGACCGCGTCACAACCTCGGCTGCGGCGCAGGCCGAAGGCATATCCGAAAAAATGCTTGAGCGTATTGCCGCCAAGCTGACCCGGGAGCATTTTTTGGTCAGCGAAAAGGGGATAAGAGGCGGTTATGTGCTGGCCCGCCCGGCGGACAGCATCACTGTTTCGCAGGTGCTGCGGGTGATGGAGACGCCCTACCTGCCCTGTCACTGCACCGAGCAGGCCGAAAAAAACTGCAAAATGTCCGGCCAATGCAGTATGCTGGCGCTCTGGCAACGTGTGGATGAAGCCATTTGCAGTGTGACCGACCATGTGACCATCGCGGATATTATGCGGCAAAATGATTTCTGATCTTACGGCGTTATGCCGGACGGTCTGCCTGCCTGAGGCATACGGTCGGTTGGGGCCTGCCGCGCGCATACCGCTTTATAGAATTAAAATAAAAAATGCCGTCAGCGTCCGCTTAGGTCTGACGGCATTTTTTATTAACGGTTTTGATTCGTATGCAAAGGGCTTCGGGCGGCGGTCATATCAGCATGACGGGATCGTTGCCGGCCAGCAGCTCGGTGAGATGCTCACCCATGCCCTTGACCTCATAGCCCATATCGGCCAGCTGCCGGGCAACGCCGTAGCGCACCGCGCAGGCCATGCAGACGCGAATCGGAACACCGAGATTCTGCAAAATCTCAAGCTCGCCCTGCACATCCTTGCTTTCGGCGGCCGCCTGAACCGAGGGGCCCCACAAAATCAGCTCCACATGCTTCCACCAGCCGTTTAAGAGGCTGTCGCGCGCATACAGCAGCGCCATATCGATAGCTGCGCGTTTATCGACACTGATCCAGACAATTGCAAGTTTTTTTTCATTCATTGAAATCATCCTCAATATCGTGATGCGTCAATTACATTATAGTCGGCGAAACTAAGGATGTTACCGGCGGGACGTCCGGCCGATAGCGCAATTAAACGGCAATGCCGCATTTTATAGCAAAAATGTGTCTTGAACGATAAAAACGCCTGAATAATGGTAAAATTAATACCGGTATAAAAATACGGCCGGCGTTTAAAAACGCGCGGCCGCAGCTTATTAAACATCATTTTGCGCAGAGACTCCATACGCTTTTGCACAGTTTATCCGCGGAGCTGTTCTGCCTGCCTTGCCAGCGAACCGGCTATTTTGCCAAAAAGGCCAAGGCCGAGCGAACGGCAATCTCTATGCCGACCGGAATTGCGTTCTCGTCGGGCGAGAAGCCGCCGTTGTGGATGGGGTAGAACGGCTGCCCGGGCGTCTGTACGCCCAGCCAGAAAAAGACGCTGGGAACCTTCTCGCAATAAAAGGAGAAATCCTCACCGCCGAGTGCGGACATCTCAGGCACATAGGCGCCGTCGCCGACAACCTCTTTCATAACGCCGTACAGCAGTTCAAACATCTCGGGGTTGTTGACGGTGGGGGAGTAGCCTTTAAAATATTCGACGTCGCAGCTGCCGCCCATCGATTCCGCAACGCCCTTGGCAATCTGTTCGATGCGCTCAGGCATCTTGTTTCGAACCTCAGGGTTTAAATTGCGGCAGGTACCCTCAAGCTTAACCTGATTGGCGATGACATTGTAGCGGTCGCCGCCGTGGATGGTGCCGATGGATACGACGGCGGCGTCGCGCGGGCTGACCTTTCTTGAAACGATGGTTTGCAGCACGGTGATGACCTGTGCCGCGATAACAATGGCATCAATGCCGTCCTCTGGCGCCGAGCCGTGGCTGCTTTTACCGCGTACCGTGATGTGGAAACGGTCGGAGGAGGCCATCAT
>JAEWMM010000107.1 GCA_023457175.1 Bacillota bacterium
CTGTACGCAATGCAAAACTGTACCATCAGCTCTTTCTTGGAATCATGTGCTATTAATGCGATATTCATACCCATCCTCCATCTTTATGTAGTCGCCTCACTTTAAGCGTTCAACATTGAGCCTTACTCTTTCGCCCAGCAACCGGCGGGCCATATCGTCGGCCTCGCGCCACGCTGCGCTGCTTTGCGGCAGCGGTTCGCCCTTTGCCAGCAGCCGTTCCACCGACGGATCTTCGGGGATAACGGCGATAAGCTGCGCCCCAACGCGGTCTATCACCGCGTCCAGATCCGGCATATCCTTAGATAGTATGTGCCGGAAAAACTTATTAATTACCAGTCTGGGCTTTTTTTCCTGCAATATTTGTGCCGCCTTCGCAGCATCCCGGACTGAAACCGGGTCGGCGGTGCAGACAATCAAAGCGCTGTTGCACACCGAGCAGGCCACGTCAAAGCCGCGTCCCAAGCCCGCCGAGGTATCTAAAATCAAATAATCATAGCAGCCTGCCAGACCCTTGAGCAGAGCCGTCAGGCTCGCACGGTCGGGCAAAAAATGCCTGTCCATCGGTGCCGGAATCAAATGCAGGTTGCCCTGCGGCACATTGCAAACGGTAATGGCCTTCACCGGCTTACAGCGCCCCGACAGCACATCGGCCAAATCGTAGACGATTTTATCCGACACGCCCATGATCAGATCCAGCCCGCGCAGGCCGCTGTCAAGCTCCAGAAGCAACACATTTTTTTGGCGTCGGCAGAGCGCCTGCGCCAGCAAATACGAAACCGTCGTTTTGCCGGTTCCGCCCTTGCCCGATGTCACAACCAGAATATTTGGCATGCCAATCCCCCTATTGTCCAATCTTATCACAAAAATAAGCGGCTGACCAGACGTTCTTCAGGCAAAAAAGCAAAATTTCTGAGAATTTTGTTGCAAATTTGTGCTTAGGGCGCCAACCCGTCCGCGTTATCCTGTACCGCGGGCGGCACGCTGTTTTCCGGCGCGCTTTCAGGCGTTTGAGCCGACGTCTCGCCAGTATTGTCCGCCGCCTGATCCGGGAAGAAGTAGGAATCGAGCACCGCGCGCGCAACCGGCGCGCCGGTATAGCCATGCCAGCCCTTTTCAATGACCACCGCAATGGCAATCTGCGGGTCGTCGGCGGGTGCAAAGCAGATAAAGGTCGAGTTGGGGAATTCGTTGGTCTGGGGCGTGCCCGTCTTGGAAGCGACCGTGACAGGGTAATTCCCCAAATAGCGGTAAGCGGTGCCGCGCACATCGTGCGAGGCCTGAATCATACCGTCAATAACGGGGTCAAAAACCGACCGGTCCACATTCAGCGTGTTGGCAACCTCAGGCGTGTGGGTCGAGATCGTGTCCCGCCAGTCGTAATAGGACGAAATCGATTTGACCAGCGACAGCTTCATGCGCACACCGCGCCGCGCAAGGGTGGCGCAGTAGTTGGCAAGCTGAACGGGCGTATAGCCGTTGTCAAGCTGACCAATCGCCGCCTGCAGCACGTCGCCGGGGTAGATGGTATTGGGATCGCACTGGGTGCCCTTGGCCTCGGTCAGCTCAATGCCGGTTGGAACGCCCAACCCCAGCGCCTGCGCATATTGGTTGATGCGGGCGATGCCCAACTGCCTGCCGGTATCATAAAAGAAAATGTTGCAGGAGACGCGCAGCGCATCTGAGACGGTGAGCGGCCCATGATAGCCCAGGCAGGTCGGCTGGTAGGTCGGCAAAAAGGCGTAAACACGCTGGCAGTTAACGGTTGTGCCGGGCGTAACAACATTCTCAATCAAGCCCGCGGTGCCGACCACCGGCTTAAAACAGGAACCCGGCGCATACACGCCTGAAAAGGCGCGGTTTAAAAACGGGTAAAGCTGGTCGGAGGCGTTCTTGGCATAATCTTCAGAATAGGTCTCAAGGTTATAAGACGGGTAGGTCACCGCCGCCAGCACCTCGGAGTTTTTGACGTCTATCGCAACCACCGCGCCGGCGTTGGCCTCTCTGCCCTGACCCTCGGGCGCATTTTCGTTAAGGTATTTAATCTCGTTAATCAGCGCATCGCGGGCGGTGCGCTGAATATCCCTGTCAAGCGTAAGCACCAGCGTATTGCCCGGCACCGCCGCCTGCTCCTCGGTAATATCCACAACATGGTAATTGGCGTCGAGATCGATTCTTCGCACGCCGTCAACGCCGCGCAGAGACGACTCAAATGCGCGTTCAATGCCTTCCTTGCCCACAAGATCTTCACGGGTATAGCCCTTGTTCTGAGAGAGGTAGCCCTCAAGCTCATCGGCAAAAATTGCCCCGATGCGTCCGATAATATGCGGCGCCAGATCGCCGTCCACATAACCGCGCCGGGCGGTCTCGACCACCTCAACGCCGGGCAGCGTGTTGTTCATCTGCCGTATCAGCACCGCTGTCTCAAGCGAAATGTTCTCGGCAAAGGTATAACGCACCGAAAGCGAATACCCCTTGCGCTCCATCTCATAACGTACGCCGGCAATGTCGCGCGCGTCCTGACTTGACAGCTTTCGGAGCCATTCCAGCTCGTCGGGCGAGAGTGCGGCAAACCACTGCGCATCGGGGTCGGCAGGGTCAGCCGTCAAGCGGTAGCGCTGCCGCAGCCAATAAAAGACATCCTGAGCCTCGGTATAGCTGTTGGTGCCGAGGTGCTTGCGCAGCCGCGCAACCGCGTCGCCATCACCGGTAAAGGTCGCGCCGTCTTCGGCGACGGTCAGCGGCAGATTGTCAATCCAGACCTGACCGGCATCGCGCATTACGTTGATCAATTTTAAAATCGTTTCATTTTCGCTGCCCTCGGGCGCCAGCGCGCGGTCGAATACGAGATTGTAGCAGGCCTCATTGTAAGAAAACGGCCGGCCCTGCCGGTCGACAATCTCACCGCGCGCCGCCTTAATAACCTGTGTTCTGCTGCTGCCCTGCTGCTGCTTGGCCAGATAGTCGGCGCCAGAAACAATCTGTACCTGCGCGAGCCTGAACAAAAAAAGACTGAATATCAGCCAGACAATAACGCCCAGCGTTACTAAACGGAATTTTTCCCGCGAAACCTTCATGCCCGCGCACCCCCTTTGTTAGAACAGCGCAAAATCAGTCTAAGACTTTTTCTTCAAACCGGCTGTGAATCCATCTGACTAGTAAAAAAGCTGCCATGCCAAACAATGCCGTATAAACCGCACTGGGCAGCGTCTTAACAATCAGCAGACGGTTGGCCCCCGCATAGCCCCAAATTCCGTAAATCAGATAGTGTGCAATCACGCCGTAAATCAGCGCAAACCCGCCGCAAAGCAGAAAGGCTGTCTTAGCATTGGGCTGAATGAGGTAGATTACA
>JAEWMM010000108.1 GCA_023457175.1 Bacillota bacterium
CTATATAAGTGCTGCCTGGTGCCGCATCTATGGCACGGCCGGTATGATGTGCCGGTTGACCGGATTGTCACCGAATATTTTACCGCCGCCACCGCCGTGCGCCATTCAGGCGTGCGGTAGCGTACCGTATTAAGGTTTTTGGCCAAGCTTTTTTCAAAAAGCTTGCGAAGCTTCACGTGCTTTTATCATTAAAAGGCGCGGGAAGGGCGGCAAAACAGTCCGCCGGACTGTTTGCCGTGGGGAACCCTATGCCGGGGGTTTCCCGGATGCCGCGCTCAAGCGGCATGCGTGCTTTTGACCTTTGGTTTTTTGCTTTTAGCATTGAATAAAAAGTGGCGGCGTTTATACTTTTTGGCAGCCTTTATAAAGCGCCAATGTTTTTAGCGCTTGCGCGCAGGGACGCCCCAAACCGCTGACTGCCGGCAGGGTGCGCCGGCAAACAAAGGTAATCGCCACAAAGCCATAATACTTGGCTGCGCATTGCGCACTGTAACGCGCACTAAAAACAGACGCCGGTTACAGATACGCCAAGCGTGCGCCGCGACGCAGGCTGCGCCGTGGGGCGCACCGTCACTTTTATTTTAAAGCGCTTTATTCTTTACTTTTACCCGCTTCAGGACTTTGGCTTGTCCTGTTATGGTAACGGCAAAAAGCCCCTTTCGGAGCTTTTTGCCTGGCGCAACGCCTAAGTAAGAGAAGCTATTGCACTAGCAGCATCCGCAACCGCAGTTGTTGCCGCACCCGCAGTTACCGCAGGAAGTGCCGCCTACATTGCCGCATCCGCAATTATTCCCGCAACTGGTGCCTCCCAGCCCGCCGCTTCCACAGCAGCAGAACAGCAGGATGATGATGATGATGATCCACAGACAACCGCAACTATTATTACCCCACATGTCAAATTCACCTCACATTGATGATTTATTACATACTATGCCTTTGGTGTGATGGTGGTTACAACGTACGAAGGGAGAAACCCGCAATGAAAAAAAATTTATCCGAAGAAGGCCGCCCCCGGCCCGAGGGCAGGCGGCGCCGCTCCAACGGGATGGCGCTGCTGGTTTCGGTGCTGCTGGTGCTCGGCGCCGCCGGATTTTTGGCTTTTTTTGCTATTTCAAGCGCGACCGACCTGCTCGCCTTCGGCAAGGAGAACCGGCAGATTGAGGTGACGATTGAAAGCGGCATGTCGGTTAACGAAATTGCCCAGCTCTTAGGGCAGAGCGGTGTCATCGAGCAGCCGCTGACCTTCAGGCTTTATGCCGCGCTGCGCAATAAGGACCACGGCTTTCAGGCGGGCAGCTATGTGTTCAACTCCAATATGAGCTACGCCCGCATCATCACGGCACTGCGCTCGGGCGATATCATCAAGGAGGAGGTCACCATCACCTTCTACGAGGGCATGACGCTGCGCGAGATTGCCGCCGCGCTTGAAAAAGAGGGCGTCTGCTCCGCGCGAGATTTTATCGACTATACCCAGACCGGTGAGCTGGCCTATGAATTCATCGACATGATGCCGGACAACGACCTGCGCTTCAGACGGCTGGAGGGGTATCTTTTCCCCGACACCTACGACTTCTACGTCGGCGAGAATGTGCAGTCGGTGGCTAAAAAGTTTTTGCGCAACTTCCAGAACCGCATCATGCCCGACCTCTATTCGGAGATACAGGACGCGGGCATGACGCTCGACGAGGTGATCACCCTCGCTTCGGTCATCCAGAAGGAGGCGGGCAATCCCGACGAGATGCGCATGGTATCCTCGGTGTTCCACAATCGTATGGACGACGTTGCCGCCGGACTGCCGATGCTGCAATCTGACGTGACGATTTTCTATGTTGAAAACGACATTAAGCCCTATCAGACCCGCGCCGTTCAGGAGATGTACGACGCCTATAACACCTACGTGTGCAAGGGTCTGCCTGTCGGGCCTATCTGTTCGCCCGGCTTAGACGCCATCAAGGCGGCAATACACCCTGAGGAATCGCAAAATTATTTCTTTGTCACCGACGTCAACGGCAAGTACTACTACAGCAAAACGCTGGATCAGCATTACGCCAGCGTTCGCAAGGCCGCCGCCGCCGGCGGCGCCAAGCACGGCACCGACGTGCAGTAATAATACCGAATAAAGCGGGCCGGGCGCGCATTGGTGCATCGTCCGGCCCGTCCGGCCGCTTATAGTCGTTTAACTTGTAACCTTGCCCGACTCTGCGACCTGTTTGTGCATAGCCGCGTGGCCGCCCAAACCTAAGCATCAGCCCGCCTGCGCCCTCCGCCTTGCTCTGGCGCAAAATATCCTCGCAAATTTCCAGGCAATTTTACAGGTTAAACGATGATATGCCAGTATCCGCACATAAAGGAGCAAAACCGATGACAAATCCCGAGCTGCTGTGTCCCGCCGGAGATTTTGAGCGCCTGCAAACCGCTATCCGCTACGGCGCCGACGCAGTCTATATAGGTTCCACCCAATATGGCATGCGCGCCGCGCCTGCAAATTTTACGCTTGAACAGCTCGCCGAAGCGGCGGCTTATGCCCATGCCCACGGCGTAAAGCTGCACCTGACGGTCAATACGCTGCCGCGCTGCGACGAGATACCGGCGCTGCCCGACTTTTTAACGCAGGTCGGGCGGACCGGCGTCGACGCTTTGATCATCGCCGACCTTGGCGTGCTGACGCTGGCGCGAAAGCTTTTGCCGGATGTTGAGCTGCACGCCTCGACCCAGACCGGCATTGTCAACGAGCTGACCGCTACCGCGCTTTATAACATCGGCGTCAGGCGGGTGGTGCTCACGCGTGAGCTGACGCTCGACGAGATTAAAACAATCCGCGACCGAACGCCCGAGGGCCTTGAGCTTGAGGTGTTTATCCACGGG
>JAEWMM010000109.1 GCA_023457175.1 Bacillota bacterium
GGACATAGTCAAGCGTGCGGAGGACGACGGCTTTATATAACGGCCTTGCGGTCATCCGGTATGCCTCAAGATAGGCTAACGCCAGCAGCGCGTTATCGTAGAGCATCTTTTCAAAATGCGGCACCAACCATTTTTCATCGGTGGAATAGCGCGAAAATCCGCCGCCGACATGGTCAAAAAGACCTCCCCGGTACATCTGAGAGAGCGTGTGCAGCGCCATCTCCTGAGCATCTTTTTCCCCCTCCAGCTCTGAATAGCGCAGCAGGAACAGAAGGTTATGCGCCGTCGGGAACTTAGGCGCCGAGCCGAATCCGCCCCAACGGCTGTCATAACCGCGTTTAAACTGCTCAAAAGCGCGGGCCAGCAGCGCCTTATCGGGACTGCCGGGCAACGCGTCCCGCTCCTGGGCCTGTAGTAAAGAAACAATTTGCTCGCTCGACGTCAACAACGCCTCCCGTCCGGTATGCCACTGCCGCGTAACAGCGGCAAGCAGATCTAAAAGGCCCGGCGTGCCGTACCGGCTGCGCTTGGGCAGGTAGGTACCGGCCCAAAACGGCTTTTGCTCAGGCGTCAGCACTACAGTCAGCGGCCAGCCGCCTGAACCGGTGAGTGCTTGGCATACAGCCATATACACCGCGTCGACGTCGGGGCGCTCCTCGCGGTCGACCTTGATGCAGACAAAGTCGCGGTTGAGCGCCGCCGCAACCTCAACATCCTCAAACGATTCATGTGCCATAACATGGCACCAGTGACAAACTGATTATTGCAACCAACGCTAGGAGTACCCAATGCTTAGAAAGATGGGCTTATCTTCTTCTCTCGCCTTGTCAAAGGCCTCTTGACACCACGGATACCAATTTACAGGATTGTATACATGCTGTAAAAGATAAGGGCTCTTTTCGTTCGCTAAGCGATTGGGTACTCTATTTGAGTGAGTCATGTTATCACGCTCCTTTCATCAAGTACTTTTTAAACCATAAGTGCAAGCGAGTGGTATAATTTTTGCGCCAACAGGCGGTTGCTCCGTTAAGGGGCGAGCCATTGCGCATCCTCTCCGGTATAATAGCCGTTTGCGGCTATTATACCCTAAAATTAAACGGATACTACTTTATACCAGCAGTATCCGTTTATATTTATCTATCGTCTTTCGGTTTAACATGTTAAACACATTTATCATATCCTTTCATAGCAGTTGTTATTTTTAATGCGTATATCAAGTCGCCTCGGTCTGAAGTAATGCCCATTAAACCCCTCATTGCTGCCCTGCATGACAGATCGGTTAAGGGGTTTCAATCGCCCTATGCGGGGCTTTTACAACCGGCACAGTTAAGCTCCGCTGGACGCGCTGCGAAGGAGCAAACCAATTCAGTTTGCTCCTCTTTTTGCCATATCTATAAGTTTTTGCCCAACTTCTCTTAGCTTTTCAAGCATTCTTGTCATTTCCTGAGTTGCTTTTGCCTGCTCCTGTATAATAATATTCTCTTGCTCTACGTTTTCCATTACAGACTTAACAGAAACATGAAAATTGCTGAGCATCGTATTAATTTTTTGGGCATTCTTCTTGCTTTCATCCGCCAGTCTACGTACTTCTCCGGCCACAACCGAAAAGCCTCTCCCATATTCACCGCATCGCGCCGCTTCTATGGAAGCGTTCAAGCCGAGTAAATTGGTTTGGTCGGCCACGCGTCTCATGATATTAAGTATCTCGCTGGTATTATTGACCTCTTTAAAAACCGCTCTCGAAATATCGGCGGTCTCATGGCTGGTATCCGCAAGCTCGTGGGAAGAGGTTGCGAACTCTTCAACATACGCTGCGGCTTGCTCTATAGCATCATATAATACTTTGGAACACTGGAAAATTTCTTCCGTCTTTTCCATTTCCTTGATGCGTTCGTTCTTCTGTGACTTTGCGATAATAGCCGCCTCTTCTATTGCCCGCTTAATTGATATGAATCCCGACTCCAACATTTCAGATTTCATACCGTTTTTTTCAGCAACACTAAAGGCGTTTCGCCCGCCTATAATGCCTTCTATTCCGGCTTGAGCCAACTGCCTTATTAATTTATCCAGTCCTTCCATTTCGCATGGCCGGAATAGAATGTGAGCGTCATTAATTTTAAAATCGTGCGTTTCTTTACCTATCAGTTTTGGGTCTGCAACGATTGCAACTTTATTTATTCCGGAATTTGAAAGATCCTGTACGAGCTTCAAAATCTCATCTATCGTAGGCTTGACTGCCATTACTGTTTTTCCTGTAATCTGCTGCAAAACTTCAGCGGTTTTACCTCGGCTGATATAAACTTCAATATCAGGATAATTCGGGACTACGTCCTTGACATCCTTTTGACTGCATACTTCTATATGAATATTCATTCCCAATTCTGCCGAGGCCTGAGCCGCCATATCAGCCATACCTTTAGATAATGCCACAAAAAGTATAGGATCCATACTGTTCACCTTTCCTTCTTCAAAGTATAAAACCGCCATATTCGACAAATTTCCATATATTTTCCCCGCTCAACTCTAACATATTATCCTTTTCTTTGCAAGGACATCCACAAATTACTCCTTTTTTTATTATAAATCCCTAAATTCAGCTATTTATTATGCTTCATAATTCCTTTAATACAGCCGCATATATAAGCATATCCGGTCGCCGTTAAGCCGAATAGAGTTGAATTTTATAGCGGCGGCGCAGCATCTTAGGCAAATTAAAACCGAGATTTAAATATACTGTTCATGCGCATTTAATGCGATTCATAGGCGCTTGCAAATGTGATTGAGTTACGGACATCAGCTTTTGTGCCTGTTATAATACCATTACATTAAAGGGGGTCATGCGATTGAACAGGGCAAGAAAGAAGGCGGTCGTAGATCAAACCGCCTGTGTCGCCTGCGGCTGCTGCACTGCTGTATGTCCGCTTGAGGCGGTCGGCATTTTTAAAGGCAGCTTTGCCGTAATAGACGAAAGCAAGTGCGTCGGCTGCGGCAAATGCGCCCGGGCCTGTCCGGCCTCGGTCATCAAAATGGAGGTGCGGGCATGAAGGATACGCAAAAGCGCTGGTATCACTACCTGTGGATACTTTCAGCCGTGTACATTGTGATGGGCTTCGTCAATATCTTGTTCGCCTGGGCGGGCCTGCTGTGCTTTTTTATTCCGCTGGGCATTGCATTTGCAACAGGACACAAAAGCTATTGCAACAAATATTGCGGACGGGGGCAGCTCTTTGACCTGCTCGGTAACCGGCTCGGCTTTTCGCGCAACAAAGATATGCCGGCGTGGATGAGAAGCGGCTATTTCCGCTACGGCTTTCTGGCCTTTTTTATGGCGATGTTCCTGAATATGCTAAGCGTTACCTGGCTGGTCTTTTCGGGTGCGGGCAGCCTGCGTCAGGTGGTAACGCTGCTGTGGCGCATCCGGCTGCCATGGCATTGGGCGTATACCGCGCCTGTAGCGCCATGGGTGGCGCAATTCGCGTTCGGGTTTTATAGCCTTATGCTCACATCAACGGTTCTGGGGCTGGTCACCATGCTGGCATATAAGCCGCGTTCGTGGTGTGTCTACTGCCCGATGGGCACCATGACCCAGATGATCTGTAAAGCAAAATGCCAAAGTGATATCACACCGCAGCCTTAAACCCATTTGTTTTGTGATTGAGTTACAGAACTTCGCAGACAAAACCGATATTATAAGCTTAAAAACAACCGATAAAAGGAGCGATCATCATGGCAGTCTTAAAGATAACCAAAGAAAATTTTAATTCTGAAGTGCTTGAGTCCGACAAGCCGGTACTTATTGATTTCTGGGCGTCCTGGTGCGGCCCGTGCAGAATGCTTTCTCCGGTCGTGGATGAAATCGCCCAAGAGACCGACTCGGCAAAGGTCTGCAAGATCAATGTCGACGAGCAGCCCGAGCTGGCACGCCAGTTTCAGGTGATGAGCATACCGACGCTGATCATAGTCAAGGACGGCAAGGTGGTCAATCAGTCGGTTGGCGTCAAACCCAAAGCCTCTATTTTAAGCATGCTGAATGTTTAAAAATAAACAGCGGGAGGAAAAGCCTTTCTCTCGCTGTTTGTCGGTTGAAAGGAGATTTGCAGCAGAATGACTACAGGACAAAAGGTTTTGATTGTCGGCGGCGTCGCGGGCGGCGCTTCCACCGCGCCCAGACTGCGCAGGCTTGACGAGCAGGCCGAGATTATTATGTTTGAGCGCGGGGAATACGTCTCATTTGCCAATTGCGGGCTGCCTTATTATATCGGCGGAGAAATCAGAGAAAAAGCGGCGCTGACCGTTCAGACCCCGCAGGATTTTATCGGCAAGTTCAATATCGACGTGCGGGTGTTAAACGAGGTAACGGCCATTGACACCGCCAACAAGACGGTGACGGTGCAAAACCTTCGAACCGGCGCAAGCTACGAAGAAAGCTACGACAAGCTCGTGCTTTCAATGGGGGCCGAGCCGCTGCGGCCGCCCATTCCCGGAAGCGATTCCGACAGGGTGTTCACGCTGCGCAACATTCCCGATACTTACAAAATAAAAGAATACATTGAAAATCACCGGCCCCGCAGCGCCGTGGTGATGGGCGGCGGTTTTATCGGCGTCGAAATGGCCGAAAACCTGCACGCCGCCGGGCTCTGCGTCACGCTCGTCGAGATGGCCGATCAGGTCATCGCGCCGATTGACCCCGACATGGCGGCTGACGTGCACCGCCATATCGAAAGCAAGGGCGTCCGCTTGGAATTGAGCAACGGCGTCAAAGGCATGCGCGACGACGGCTGTCGGCTGCATATAGAGCTCGATAATGGTCACATAGAAACCGACCTGCTCATTATGGCCATCGGCGTACAGCCCGAGACCAAGCTTGCCAAGGATGCCGGTATTGCGCTAAACCCGCGCGGCGCGATTGTTGTGGATGGACAGATGCGCACCTCGACGCCGGATGTTTACGCCGTGGGCGACGCGGTCGAGGTTGTCGACAGCGTTACCGGGCAAAAATGCTATGTGCCGCTGGCGGGCCCCGCCAACAAGCAGGGGCGCATTGCGGCGGATAACATCTGCGGCATTCCCAGTGTCTATCCCGGTACGCAGGGGTCTTCAATCCTCAAGGTGTTCGACATGACCGTCGCCTCCACCGGCGTCAATGAGAAGACGGCAAAGCGGCTGGGGCTTTCTTACGACAAGGTATTTACCTATTCCGGCAGCCACGCGGGGTATTATCCCGGCGCTGCCAACATGGCGGTTAAAACAATTTTTGAGCCTGAAACCGGGCGTATTCTCGGCGCTCAGCTTGTAGGCTACGACGGCGTTGACAAGCGTTGCGACGTGCTGGCCACCGCCATACGCGCCAAGATGACGGCGGGCGATCTTTGCAGGCTTGAGCTGTGCTACGCGCCACCCTACAGCTCGGCTAAGGATCCGGTCAATATGGCGGGCTTCGTTATTGAAAACGTCCTCACCGGCAGAATGAAGCAGCTGCACTGGCACGACGTTGACGCGCTGCCGCGCGACGGCAGTGTGACGCTGCTCGACACCCGCCTGCCCGACGAGTTTGAAAGCGGTTATATCGAGGGCTTTATTAACATCCCGCTTGATGCGCTGCGCGGGCGTCTGCAGGAACTGGATAAACAAAAGCCGGTTTATGTTAACTGCCAGATCGGCCTTCGGGCCTATATCGCCGCGAGAATTCTGACGCAAAACGGTTTTGACGCCACTGTTATTGGCGGCGGCTATCGCCTTTACGATTCGATATATGGTAAGCATCCGCATCCCCTGACGGCAAACGTGCAATCTGGCTGCTGCCAACCCCAGCCCTGCGCCGGCGACGTCATCACCGTCGACGCCTGCGGCCTGTCCTGTCCGGGGCCTATCGTCAAGCTTTCTAACGCGTTAAGCAGCGCCAAAACCGGCGATATTATTGCAATCTCCACCAGCGATCCGGCCTTTGCCAGCGACCTTGAGGGCTTTTGCCGCCGAACCGGCAATACCCTTTTGGGGCTTGAAAGCTGCAAGGGCATCAGCACCGCTAAAATCCAAAAGGGCGAGGCGGCACCGGCAGCCGTTGCGAGCGGCAATAGGGATAAGAAAAACATCATCGTCTTTTCGGGCGATCTCGACAAGGCCATCGCGTCGTTTATCATCGCCAACGCCGCGGCGGCGATGGGCCGTAAGGTAAGCCTGTTCTTTACCTTCTGGGGGCTCAATATTCTGCGCCGGCCCGAAAAGGTCAGCGTCAGAAAAGATCTGATGTCCAAAATGTTCGGCATGATGATGCCGCGCGGCAGCAATAAGCTCGGTCTCTCTAAAATGAACATGGGCGGCATGGGCGCTAAGATGATACGCGGCGTCATGCAAAACAAAAATGTCGACAGCCTGGAGGACCTGATCAAGCTGGCGCAGGAGAATGGCGTTGAATTAATCGCCTGCTCAATGAGCATGGATGTCATGGGCATCACAAAAGAAGAGCTGATCGACGGCGTCAAGCTGGCGGGTGCAGCCGCCATGCTGGCAAACGCCGAGGAATCCGACATGTCGCTGTTTATTTAAGGCCCGTTCCTTGTTCGACGCATCGGGCGCGGGGTAGCGCCCGGCAGGCCGGACATGGCTGTTAATCGGTTTTCTTCTCTCCCATTCTAAAAGCCGGGCGCAGGAACATGGAAGTTCCCGCACCCGGCTTTTTAAAGCTACGACCGCTCACTGTGCCAGCTTACGCAGTCTCGCTTTATCCACGACCTTAAGCCCGCCTCTTGAAAGCGTCACAATGCCCTCCTGCGCAAAATATTTAAGCATGCGGCTGACGACCTCTCTGGCGCTACCCATATATCGGGCAATCTGCTCATGGGTCAGCTTTATTTCGTCTCCGCCGTTTTGGGACAGCTCATCAATGAGAAAGATGGCCAAGCGCTTATCGACGCTCATAAACAGCACCTGCTGCATGGCCCACATGACGTCCGAAAAACGGGTTGTCGCCAGTTGATAACCAAAGCATTTGACATAGATGTTCCGGTCGGCCAGCTGATGGAATATCGCGGAGTTAATCAGCAGAACCTCTGTATCCTCCTCTGCGTCGATAAAAACATCAAAGGTAATAGCCTCCAACACACAGGAGGCCGACAAAATGCAGACATCGCCTTTAAACAGGCGGTACAACGTGACGTCGCGGCCATCCTCCGACAAAATATAGGTGCGCAGCTGTCCGCTTTTCAGCAGCATAACACCGGCGCAGTCTTCGCCCCCGCCGTGAACACCGGTACCCTTAGCATATTTAACCAACACGGTATTGTCGCAAAGAAGACGCTTTTCCTTGTCTGAAAGCTGTTCCCAAAAGGAAAGATTTTTAATAAACAGATCTGAGCAATCCGGCTGCAGCATACGATGCGCCCCTTTCTGTGGTCATTAATCGGCAGCTTAAA
>JAEWMM010000110.1 GCA_023457175.1 Bacillota bacterium
AAATGCGATGTTCTCGATGTAATTGGCAATCGCCGCTTCGACGAGCGGCTGCACCACTGCCATGCTCGTACCGGATTTAAGCACCAGTGACGCTGAGACATTAACCACCAGATCGTTGCAGGTCGCCACTGTGACGTTGTGCCCGATGGGCGCCAGCCCGTCGCCCGCAGTGCCGTACAGTGCCTGAACCGCCTCAACCAGCGTTTCGGTCGCGCGGTTCCGGTTCTCGTCGCCGATCATGAGTCCGACATTGCCCGCGCCCATGCCCTCAGCCGCGCCGAAGACAACGCAGGCCCCGACGCCGTCGATCGAAAGCGTCTTCTCGCGGTAGTCGGCTTTGTTGCCGCCGAACGGCGTCTGCCGCACCGAGAGGTAGAACCGCCCCCGCAGCGCGTCATCTGTTTCCTCGTCCCGCGCCGGGATCAGCGGCTCCGCGGCGAGTACCGCCGCCCCCAAGCCGGAGATATTGTCCAGCGGCAGTATTGCCCCCGAATAGCAGTTACCCTGTGTTCCGACTTGCTCACAAACCGCCTTATAGCTGCCCGTCACAAGCTCCTCAGTGATTTTAAAGGTCAGCTCGTTGACGGCAAACCGCACGCCGATGGGAATTGCAAAGGCCGCGCCCGCGCTGTCGGTGCAGTCTATCTGCCGGACAGAATAGGTTGCTGCCTCGCGGGTCAGGCCAAAATCCCCCACCACCCGATCGAGCCATTCGCCGGTCGCCGTGTCTCCGAACAGCAAGTCGGTCAGATATCCGAGCATGAAGTTCTGCCCTGCCAACGTATAGGCCGTGGGGGCCAGCGCGTCGTAGATGATGCTGCCCTCCCGCTTGTCGATGTCGTCGGGTACGCGGGCAAGCATGCGCTGCAAAATGGCGTTATAACCGGTATCAGCCAATCGAAACACCCCTTTCCACTGTAACATCCCCAAACAAGGTTATTACCGTGAACGAAATATTTGCTTGATCGCCCGAAAAAACCATTTGAAAATCTTCAATGCCTTTAATCCGGTCATCCTCAGCCAGCGCTTCGGAAAAGCGCCGCTCCATGTCCGCCTGAAGGTATCCGCGCGATTTCCCAAACAATTCCTCCAGCTCCACGCCATAATCGCCAGAGTAGATCAGATGCCGCCATCTCTCGGCGGATAGCATCAGGTCAATGGCTTGGCTTACGGCATTTTTGCCATCGGTTTTACCCTCTACCCGGCTATTCGTCAGGCGGTAGGTCCGGCTGGGCTTTAGCCCTGCGGCATCTTCTCCGTAGGTTTTTAAAACCGACAAATTCATTCCTCCTTTTCCGCCGGCATACGGCGGTTTTTATGCAAGTAAAAACCGCTCGGGGCGTTCCCTCTCCCGCCGGCCTGGTTGAGGGGCTGTCCTTTGCCGCATTCTTACAACTACACATTACTACACCTTGATAGTGGCTTTCTATGGCGAGTTTTAGATTTCGTCAGATTTTATGAAATACGCGGGTCAATTGACTGCTGTAATACTGCGACAGTACCGCAGTATTACCCACCCTGAATCTATGTAACCGGCCATTACCCCGCGAAAGCGAAGCGTTATTATATCGACCAGGCTTATTAGGCGGCAACACGCCTATATGTACACCCGCGTCGACCTTAATAGATTTACGGTATAGGAATGTAAATACCCTTGCAGGCAGGTTTCAGAAACACCTTGCGTCTTAATGGGCTGCATCTTCCGGGTTGTGCCTTTTGAGAATGGCAATAAAAATGCGGTGCATACAAGAAGCCCTCTCCCTTTGTGACGGGAACCCCCTGATGCTACCGCATTTTTATTATCTAGACATTAGCATAAGTCCACAGTGGCTTTCTATGGCGAATTTGCATGACAGCCAAAGTTTTTAAAATATAGACCGTTTTACAAATTTACATATAATCAAAATTATCCGTTGATGAACCAACAGTATATACCAGTTCTGAAAGGCCATCATGCCGGCGCCTCTCACAAGAGGCACTGAAAATTCCACCAGTTATATCCCCCGCATTGCAACTGCTAAAGCGTCGGTTCCTACAGTTCTTACATGCATAAATTCAATTTACTGTCAGTCTGTCCGCGCCATGCTCAAGCTAAAGCGAACAGGGCGCCTCCAACGGCTAAGCCGGTGGAGGCGCATCATAACGAAAGCCGGTGCAGCCTGATAAAGACTGCACCGGCTAAAGGCCATGCATGGCACTGCTTCAAAATTCTGTTCAGGCAAGAGGATCCAGCACAAAGCCGATACCTGCAGCGCCGGGGCCGGAATGTGCCCCGACGATAATGCCCAGTGCGCTCTGATAAACAGGGCCGCTAAATCCGGTTATCCTTCTCAGATAACCGATTGCGTAATCCGCGTCGTCCTGAAATTCTGCGTTCTGAATCGTAATAATCATTCTATCAATATTAGCCATACGCGCCACCGCCTTATCAACCATCGTTTTCAGGGCATTTTTCCTTCCTATAGCCGCTTTCACCGGGCGGACAACGCCATCGACAAACTCGCATACCGGCTTAATCTGAACCAGCTTGCCCACAAAAGCCGTCGCACCACCGATTCGGCCGCCCGCCGCCATATACTTTAGGCTGTTAACCACAAAAAGAGTATTAACATGCGCCGCCATCTGCCGGGCTTTGACAATAATGTCCTGAAAGCTGCCGCCGCTCTCTATCATTCTGGCAATCGCTATTTCCAGCGCCGCCTGTCCGCAGGCACAGGTGTGGGAATCAAGCACCTCCACCTTTGCATCGCTATTTTGCTCGGTAAAAATATTTTTGGCCATAACGGCCGTCTGAAAGCTGGAAGACAATTTGGAGGAAATAGTCGATACAATATACGTCCTAACTCCCCTGGCATACTGCGCTTGAAATGCAGCCAGCCAGTCATGAACATTGGGAGCCGCCGTCTTGGGCAGAATATTGGGATAATCGGACATATGCTTATAAAATGCGCTTAAACTGCTATCAACATTCTCACGATAAAAGCCGGGCGCATCAAATTTAAAATAAAAGGGCACCTCGCTGATACCGTGTTTTTGAATAAAGTCCCGTTGCAAGCTCCCAGAAGAGTCTACTATTTGGCAAATCATATTGTTCTCCTCCGCATTTTTATTGACGGTTTATTCACAACCCTTAACAAAGCCGGCTTTTCTTCGGGTCTTATTGTTTAATTATATCCTTTATGTAAAAATATTACAATAAATTCCGGGAATTCCTGCGCCAACAGCGCCGTTTTACTTCTTTAATTTGATATAGGCTGCTTAAGGTAAAAAAGAAAACCGCAGAATTCAGCTTATCTAAGCCAAATTCTGCGGTTTACTTCTGGTGACCCGTACGGGATTCGAACCCGTGTTACCGCCGTGAAAGGGCGGTGTC
>JAEWMM010000111.1 GCA_023457175.1 Bacillota bacterium
CCTTCGGCCAGAGAGTACGGAGAACACCATCTCGCCATTTACGGCCTGATTGCGGGCATGGCGGTTATGGCTTTAAGTCTTCTGCTGTTTATGTGACGTCCTCAGGATCGACAAATGCCATAACAAAATTTAAGATAAAGTCTAAAATTCGCGTAAGAACAGGCTGTGCCATGCAGCGAGGAGGAATATTTTGAACCAATTACGGACGCTGTGTGTAATGGGCACATTCGACAGTAAGACAAACCAAGAAGTGTTCTGTATGAGAGAACAATTAAAAGCGCAGGGTATCTGCATTGATGTATACGAGCCCCACATAACCTTTGGCATTTATACGGCGCTGGACGAAACGAGTCTGCGTGAGTGGATTGGCGACATCGCGTCAGAGCAAAAAAGAATTCAGCTGTGTTTTAATTATTTTGGATTTTTCCCCGATGCCCGCTTATGCTTTTTAGCGCCCTGCCCCAGCTATGACTTATTGCAGCTTCATTCCAATATACATAAAAAGTACGACGCTTGCTGTATGGATGCGGGATGTCTGTATTCGCTTAAGCAAAAAAGCTGGGCGCCGCATATGACCATGGCCTCGATTGAACCGGGACAGGCCGAAAAGCTGCTGTCGCTTCTTCGCGGAGCCTTTTCGCCATTTACTGCGGAGCTGACCCACTTGAAAATAACTGCTTCCGATGCAAGTCAGGACATTGGCGTATTTGAGTTGATGCATGGTATCCATGCCGGATAAGAGGCATTTTAATCCGTATTCAAAGCCGGGAACGGCGGACGCAGCCACGTCTGACCCTATTGGGAGCAGGGTGGCGCTGTAAAGAAATTTTTAATAACAGAGAGAGGCGTATTATGAACAAAACGGCAGTTGTATTTCAGTCAAAATATGGCGCTACAAGGCAATATGCACAGTGGATTGCACAAGCGCTGTCCTGTAATATCTTTGATCGCAAAAATATTACAGCGGCCGATTTGGAATCGTACCATACGATTGTTTACGGCGGCGGTCTTTACGCGGGCGGCCTCCTTGGCGTTGATTTGATCACAAAAAATTTCGACAGGTTCTGTAACAAGAATCTGATCTTATTCACCTGCGGGCTGGCCGATCCCGCCGACACCGGCAACACCGACAGTATTCGAGAAAGCCTCAATAAAGTTTTGACAGCTCAGATGCAGCAAAAAATCAAGCTGTTTCATTTGCGTGGCGCAATAGATTACCAAAAGCTTGGGCTAACCCATAAGGCCATGATGGCCATGCTGCGCAAAATGGTTATGAACAAGGATTATGCTTCGCTGCGCAATGAGGATAAGGAAATGCTTGCTACGTACGGCCGGACTGTAGATTTTACCGATAAATCAACAATATTGCCGATTGTCAATTACGTGCGGGGACTATAAAAATAACCGGCTACCGACGCGCCGGCTATTTTCGATGGACAGATATGGAACATGATAAAAATGGCGCTTTACTGTATAAGTAAAATTCAGAAGGGGTCGTAGGGCTGTATTTTATTGCATAAGACAAAATATCGGGCTGTATAACGGCCGCATTATTGGAGGTAGATAAATGACCATTGGACAAGCATTAAAAAAGTATTTTGGGTATGACAGCTTTCGCGGCGGGCAGCAGGCGCTTATTTCTGATATTCTGGCCGGACGCGACGTTCTTGGCATTATGCCGACCGGCGCCGGTAAGTCGATCTGTTTTCAGCTGCCTGCCATTCTGCAAGAGGGCATTACGCTTGTGATATCCCCGCTGATTTCGCTGATGAAGGATCAGGTCGGCGCGCTCAACCAGTCCGGTGTTCCCGCCGCGTACATCAACTCCACGCTTTCGCCGCGGCAGATGGAGACCGCGCTCTATAATGCCAAGAGCGGCAAATACAAGCTGATTTATGTCGCGCCCGAACGCCTGCTGGCGCCGGATTTTCTTGCTTTTGCCCAAAGCGTGAACATAGCGATGCTGACGGTCGACGAAGCCCATTGCATCTCACAGTGGGGGCAGGATTTTCGCCCAAGCTATGCACAGATTCCGCAATTTATCGCACAGCTGACGGTGAGGCCGGTTGTCTCGGCCTTCACGGCCACCGCCACCGCGCGCGTACAGGAGGACATTGTAGCGCTTCTTTCCCTGCAAAATCCGACCGTTCTGGTAACGGGCTTTGACCGGCAAAATCTTTACTTTGAGGTGCAGGCGCCTAAAAATAAAATGCAGGCGCTGACCGGGTTTTTAAGCGCGCGTCAAAGCCAGAACGGCATTATCTATTGCGCAACCCGAAAAACGGTGGAAGAAGTTTGCGAAGCGCTTAACAGCAGGGGCTTTCTGGCGGCCCGATATCATGCGGGCCTGTCGGACGATGAACGACACGCCAATCAGGACGACTTTTTGTTTGACCGGGTGCAGATTATGGTTGCGACCAACGCGTTTGGAATGGGTATTGACAAATCGAATGTGGCTTTTGTGGTGCATTACAATATGCCCAAGGATATTGAAAGCTATTATCAGGAGGCGGGAAGAGCCGGACGTGACGGCAGTGCGGCAACCTGTCTTTTGCTGTACAGCGGACAGGATGTCCGAACCCATCAATGGCTGATTGAGCACGCCAAGGACGCGGCCTATCCCGACGCGGAAACCGAGCGGCTGCTTAAAGAACGGGACTACCGACGCTTGCGCGAGATGACCTTTTATGCGACGACCAACGATTGCCTGCGCGCGTTTATTCTGCGCTATTTTGGCGAAAGTCCGCCCGGCTACTGCGGTCATTGCGGCAATTGCGACACCAAGTTTGAGACGGTGGATATTACGCTTGACGCGCAAAAAATACTCTCCTGTGTGGCGCGTATGAAAGAGCGCTTTGGCGCAGCGCTGGTGATCGATGTGCTGCGCGGCAGTAAAAATGAACGCATATGCGAGCTGGGGCTCGACGCGCTGTCCACCTATGGCATCAGCGAAAAAAGCGCCCATGCATTGCGCGCCATCATCGAATTTTTGGTGCAGAATGGTTATCTTGAAAAGAGCGACGGGCAGTATGCCGTCCTGCGTCTGGCGCCAAAGGCAAAAGATGTTTTAAACGGCGCCGAAACGCTGCAAATGAAGCTGGCCAAAGAAAAAGCGCCGCCCGTCCAAAGCAATTCGGACGCGGCAGCGCATGACAAAAATGCCGTGCCCAAGGAGCGAGAAGCCCTCTATAGCCAGCTCAAAGCGCTGCGTTACGAGATCGCAACAGCGCAGGGAATACCGGCCTTTGTTGTTTTCTCAGACAGCAGCCTTATCGATATGTGCATACGGCTGCCGCGGACATCCGCACAGTTTTTAAATGTATCCGGCGTGGGCGAAACCAAGCTGCAGCGCTACGGTGAAAGGTTTTTGCGGGTAATCGCCGACTTTTGCACGGAAAACGCTTTAGAAGCGCCTTGGCAGGAGCAGGAAAGCGCCGATTCCAAGCGTAAAAGAAAGCGCAGAAAAGCCGTTGAAGTCATTCTCCCGGAAAGCGAAGCTTTAAACGAGGTCGCGATATTTTCAAATCCAATCCCGGTAAGCCTTCTGTGCGGTGCCATTAACGAGGTATTATCACGGCACGCATGCTCAAAAATTTCGTCTGTCAAGGTGGCAAACTGGCTTGTGTCAGAGGGCTATTTGCAGATTGTCGAGCAAAATGGCAGTCGAAAAGCGCCGACTCAAAAGGGGCTTGAGCTTGGCATTTTTCAGGAGGAGCGCACAGGCGCCCGCGGACATTATTTTATCAACCTCTATCCTGTGCGCGCACAGCAGCTTATCAGGAATCATGTTTGTGAGATTTTAGCGTCTCAGGACGAGGCGCTATGACTGCAAATTATACATGCCGATATGCTGTAAATGACCGGCGGCAGCATACATAGAAAATAAAGCTACCCTGATGATTTCAGATTGTATTCGTGAGGTGGATGCATGAAAATGCGGATATGGATATTAGCTACATTTATCATTTCATTTATATTGGTGGCGGTGGTCTCAGGGCTTGAGCCTATGGCCAAGGCTGCGGAGACACATGCGCCTGCGGATGAATTCATGAATCACCTTGATGGGCGTATCCCCGCTTTGATGAAGCTTTATCAGATACCCGGCAGCAGCATAGCGCTTGTGAGGGACGGAAAAATGATCTGGTCAAAGGCGTATGGCTACGCCGACGTCGAGAACAAAATTGCCCTGACAACCGACACACCCATGCGGGTGCAGTCGATATCAAAGTCCGTCACCGCATGGGGCGTTATGAAGCTGGCCGATGAGGGGATGATCGATCTGGACGCACCCGCCGCGCAATACTTAAAGCACTGGCATTTTCCCGAAGGCAGAATTTCCGCTTCACAGGTGACGATCCGGCAGTTATTGAGCCATACCGCCGGATTGCCCTTAGGCAATGTATTCGCCATTTATGCGCCTTGGGAGGCCATGCCTTCGCTTGAGGAAAAGCTCACCAAAGAAGCGGTGCCGACAAAGTTGCCCGGCGCTTTCTCCTACTCGAATACCGGCTATAATTTGCTGGAGCTGTTGATCGAAGAGGTAACCGGACGGGATTTTCCTGAATATATGCAAAGGGAAATTCTGATTCCGCTGGGCATGGAGCGATCCACCTTTATGTGGAGCGACGCGTTTGACCCCGCCGTTCCCGTCGGGTACGATTTAAGCGGCCGGCCGGTTCCGGTTTATGTCTATCCTGAGAAGGCCTCCGGCGGGCTGTTCTCTACGGCGGAGGATATCGCCGCCTTTGCCACCACCGGAATGCCGGACAAATTTCACAGCGACAAGGTACTTGCGCCCGAGAGCATTAAGGCCATGTACACGCCGGTAAGCGAGAAAATAGGCATCTACGGTCTGGTGTTCAATGCCTATGGGATAGGCCATTATATAGAAACGCTGCCCAGTGGCGGCCGGGCCGTCTCCCACGGGGGGCAGGGAACGGGCATTATGACGCATTTTCACGCTGTGCCCGAAACGGGCGACGCCATTGTGATTTTAACAAACAGCCAGAGAAGCTGGCCGTTTATTGCTTGCGTGCTCAGCGACTGGGCGCGGTGGCG
>JAEWMM010000112.1 GCA_023457175.1 Bacillota bacterium
GCTGCGCAGAATTTGTTGCGCCGCCCGCGGTTGCGTTTTTAAGGCGGGCATTCCTTTTGTGGGTAAATACAAGGCGTTTTTAAGGTTAAGCGGCTGTATCCCGCATCCATAGCATGGTTCAAAAATCAGACAGGGAGGTCACAGCATGAACAAATATGTTTGCACCGTCTGCGGCTTTATTTACGACGAAGCCGCCGGAATGCCCGACGCGGGCATCGCCCCCGGCACCCGGTGGGCGGATTTGCCCGACGACTGGCGATGTCCGCTGTGCGGCGCGCCAAAGGTGCTCTTTGAGCTAAAGCAGGACGCCGCGCCCCGGCCCGCCGGCAGAAGCTGCGCCTGCGCCGTCTGCGGCTTTACTTATGACGAGGCCACCGGCGCGCCCGACGCGGGCATCGCCTCCGGCACCCGGTGGGCGGATATCCCCGGAGACTGGGCCTGCCCCATCTGCGGCGCGCCCAAGTCGGTGTTCGAACCGCAGCAGCGCGAAGCGCAATCCCCCAAGGCCGCGGCCCCCGCAGCCGGGGCGCACGCCGAGCCGCTGCGCGAGCTGACCGCCGGCGAGCTGTCGGCGCTGTGCTCCAATCTGGCGCGCGGCTGTGAGAAGCAGTACTTAGCCGAGGAATCGGCGCTTTTTGCCCAACTGGCCGACTTTTTCAAGGCCAGAACCCCCGTTGCGCCCGAAAGCGACACCGCCGCATTGCTGACGCTGGTGCAGCGCGATCTTGAAAGCGGTTTTTCAGCCGCCAACGCGGCGGCATCGCAAAGGCCCGACCGCGGCGCACTGCGCGCGCTGGTTTGGAGCGAGAAGGTCTCGCGCATTCTAAACGCGCTGCTCGCCCGCTATGAGGCCGAGGGCGACGGCTTTTTAGAAGCCACCAACGTCTATGTCTGCGAGATCTGCGGCTTTGTCTACATCGGGGACGCGCCGCCTGAGCTCTGCCCCGTCTGCAAGGTGCCAAGCTGGAAAATCGCCAAGATTGAAAGGAGGTAACGCGCCATGACCACAAAAAGAGTCGCCGTCAGAAACCTGCGCCTGTGCACCAAGGACTGCCTGTGCCTTTACGTCTGCCCGACCGGCGCGTCGGACACCGAGAACAGCGTCATCGACCGCGCCGCCTGCATCGGCTGCGGCGCCTGCGCAGACGCCTGCCCCTCGGGCGCCATCTCGATGATGCCGCTGACGCTCCCGCCCCAGCAGCCCAAGGCCCAAAATGCCGCCGCCGCGCTGCGCGCCCTCGCTCAGAGCAAGACCCGTCAGGAAAAGATCGCCCGGCAGATCGCCGAGCAGTCTCCGAATCCGGCCGTACGGCAGATGGCCGGGGCGGTGGCAAAATCCAACCGCCTGATGGCCGAGGATCTGCTGCGCGAGGCGGGCTATATGCTGCCGCAGAGCAAAAACGCCCGCGCGCTGTTGCAGGCGCTGCTCGATACGCCCCCGACGTCGGATTTTCCCACCGGCGCGGTGCGCCGCCTGCTGGAATTATTGCCCTGCAACGAATAGCGCTTGCGGCAAGCATCCGCCGCTAAAGAATACAAAAAATCCCCGCCGCGTTGTTCCCGCGACGGAGATTTTAGCCACACGTTCTCAATTTGTATGCGCATTGGGCGTATAGCCAAAGCTTAAAACAGCCGAGGCCATTGTCATTCCTAAAAGTATGGGCATATCGATATTCTTTTTAAAAACTGCCACTGCAAAGGCCGTCAGAAAAAAGAATCCCCACCTCTTAAAAAATGCTATGACAAACTTTTTGGGATCTTTGCGGATAGATTGAACGATTTTAGCCCCCGCAACTATTGTGATAAAAAGCAGCGTTAATATTAAAAGCGCCACAAATACCGGTATAAAGCCGCTGCCGATATCCCAGTTGCATTTTATCGCGATTAATAAAAAAACCACCGCGATTAAAAACAGCGCCATCAACCCATAGCCTATTTTTTTGATTGTTTTTATCATAAAGCCTCCAAGCCCTGACCTTCGCACTGTTTCTGGCTACGGTCTATCGTAGCAGATTTCACTCTTTAATTCAAGTGAGGCCCCGCCTGAACGGCGGGGCGTTTGAACGCCCGGCGCAGTTTAATACGCCGTTTGCGCCCCCTGCTCGCGGGCAATGCGCGCGCGCTCCTGCTGCCAGCTTTCGGTCAGCGGATGCGCCTTGGTCTTGGTTTCATTGGATAGCACCGCCGGGTCGGTGTCGCGCAGCATCTGCACCACCTCGGCCTCGTTGCGGGGCTTGTTGCGGGTCCAAACCTGTTCAACCGGCGTCCCGGGCAGGCGGCAACAGCGCAGCGCGGCCCTGGCCAGCGCATCGAAGCCGCTGCGAAACTCGGTCTCCATCAGCCCGGCCTTTAATTCCAGCAGCGAGTACAAAAAGTCGATGTAAACGCCGCTGGCCTGCCCGACCGTATCGGGAAGGGGTTGACCGCCATCGCCGAGACGTAGAGCTGCCGGGTCAGAATATCCAAAAACGCGCAGCGGGCTTCATACGGAATCTCGCCGCGCAGCGTGTCGACGCCGCCGTCGCCGTCTACATTGACCAGCTTTTTGGTTTTGAGCTTTT
>JAEWMM010000113.1 GCA_023457175.1 Bacillota bacterium
CGTCTGCATCTCGCCCAGTCCCTTATAGACCTGTTCAAGCCGTTCCGAAACCTGCGCAAACGACTGCGCCAGCCGCTCGTTGAGCGTCTTTTGCAGCTTCTCATCCACCGTCTGGCGCATCTGGTCAAGCTGCTTTGTGTTGTCGGCGCGCAACGCCTCCAGCCGCTGCTCCACCGTGGCGCGCATCTCCTCAAGGCGCTTGGAGGACTGGTTTGTGAAGACCTCTATCCGGCTCTCAATACGGAACAGCTGCTCGTGCACCGTCTTTTGCAGCGTATCGTTGCGCAACGTCAGCTGCTCGTTGAGTTCCGCCAGCCGTTTATCCTGAAGATCGCCCGAACGCCGCTGCGAATCGATAAGCGTCTGCCCCAGCGCCGTCGTGGCGGTCTGCACCGACTGACCCAGCTCCTGACGCAAGCCGCGCATCTGCTCGGCAAACTCGCGCCGTAGCGCCTCGTTTTCTTCGCGATACCGGCGGCTCATGGCGTTGACCCGCAAAACTGCGGACATTGCCCCGATAAAAGCGGCCATCGCGGCGACGGCGGCCGCAATGGTCAGCACAAGTTGTAACTGCTGCATATCTTCTCCTTCTATCCTATGCCTCACTTTGATGGCGTAGGATCGGCAAACTTGGCATAAAATGATTTGGAAGATAAGTATAGCATATTTTGCCGCGCTTTTCATCCGTGATTTTGTAACACTAATCTTCACTTAAAAAGCGGCATAGATCGGCGCGCAGATTTTATGTCCTGTCAGGATGAGGAAGGCGAACTTAACGCCAACGCAGGGCGTAAAATCCGCCGTCAATATATCTGACTTCTAATTGAATATTATATTGAACAGGGGGAATTGCCGCATGTCGTTTTCTCTCGCGCTCTCGGGCGGCGGCTGTCGCGGTGCGGCGCACGTCGGGGTGCTGTCCGCACTGCAGGAAGCCAACCTTAAGCCCTGCGCCGTGTCGGGCAGCAGTGCGGGGGCGATTGTCGCCGGACTGTACGCCTATGGCTATACGCCGGAGCAGCTCGTTAAAATATGCCGGGAGCTTGAGCGCAATGGTGAAAGGCTGATCGATTTTAATATATTAGGCATTGCGGCCGCGGTGGGCCAGATGGCAAGACGCCGCCCAATCACGCTGTCCGGCCTGCTCAAGGGCGAGCGGCTGCGCTCGCTGCTGCGGCAGCTGACAAAGGAATGCGCCCTCTCGCAGGTGCCGCTGCCGGTTTGCATCGCGAGCGTCGATTTAAGCACCGGTGAGACGATCGCCTTTTCTCAGCGCAAGCCGATACACGCGCTCTCAAACGTCCGGTGGGAGCAGGACGTTCTTTTATACGAGGCCATCTATGCCAGCTGCTGCGTGCCGGTCATTTTTACGCCGCCCACCGCGATGAACGGCGTTCTGGTGGACGGCGGCGTAACCGACAATCTGCCGGTCAACCTGCTGCTGGCCTGCGACGCGCCCAATATCATCGCCGTGGATATTTCAGAAAATTACGCCCCCGTCGACGGCGAGGGAATTTTTGAAATTGCCTCCCATTCTCTGTCGGTTATGAGCCGACGGCTGCGGGACTGCACCGTGCGCGGCGAGCGGCTGCTCATCCGCCCCAAGCTGCCGGATGAAGCAGGACTGTTCACCTTCTCGCTGATGTCCGACTGCATTCAGGCGGGCTACACCGCCACCCGTGAGCTGACCGATTTAATACATGCCCTCGCAAAATAAAAATCCGCCGCACATCCTGCTTTAAATAGAATCAGGCAGCGAAAGCGCATTGGCTTTTGCCGCCTTTTTCTAATTGCAAGCGCCGCATAACACTTTTATGCGCTTTAAAGCGTGCCGCCTTGCCTTATATCTTTCAACGCCCGATACGCCTGTTGCGCGGCTCTGAAAAAAGCATTGAAATGCACCAAACCCCAGCGACCGCAACCAGCGTATAGACAATTCTGCTGCCTAATGCGGCTTGGTTGCCAAACACCCAGGCGACGGCATCGAGTTCAAACAATCCGATAAGCCCCCAGTTTAACGCGCCGACAATCACCAGCAGCAATGCCAGCTTATTAAGCATCATACCACCCCTCTCCGATCGCCGCTTAAAAGCTTTGAAAGAAAGTTTTCCCATACCCTATCAAAATATTCAGGGCGGTTTTCCAGCCGGTTTTGCATTTTCAAATTTGTTTTAACACAGAATTTCTGATATACTGTTACCGAATGATAAAAAGTCGAGGATTTGCCGTGAAAAAATATCGTCGTAAAAAGAAAGCTTATCATATATTTCCGGCCTCGGCGGTCTATTTGTTATTGGCTCTTGGCGCTATGGCGGCCTTCTGGCAGGCAAGCGGCATGAACCGTGCCGACAGTGAGCCGCCGCCGGTGGCCGCGGTCGCACCGGTATCACCTGCTAAGGGTGCGGGGCGGGCAAACGGCGGCCTGCCGCTGATGAGCAGCAACGCCATTCTGTTCGACCCTGAGGACGGCCGGCTGCTCTTTGCCAAAAATGCGTATGACCGGGCCTATCCGGCCTCGCTGACCAAGCTGATGACGGCGCTGATTGCCGTGGAGCAAATTGGGAGCTTTGACGCGCCGGTCACGCTGGTACATGCCGATTACGCCGGACTGTACGAGCAAAACGCCGCGATGGCCGGATTTACACCGGGTGAAACGGTCACAGCGCGCGACCTGTTGTATGCCACGCTGCTGCCCTCCGGCGCAGAGGCGGCCTGCGCGCTGGCGCGCGTGGCTGCCGGCTCAAAAGAGGACTGCATCGCCTTGATGAACGAACGCGCCAAGGCGCTGGGCATGACCGGCAGCCATTTTACCAACGTTACCGGCCTGCACGACGCCGACCACTACACCACGGTATATGACCTCTCGCTGCTTCTGACCGCCGCCTTAAAAAACGACCTGTTCACCGAGGCATTCTCAACCTTCAGCTATATCACCACCGCCACGGCGCAACATCCGCAGGGGCTGCTGCTGACCTCTACCCTTACGCCGCGCATCCGGCAGCTTAGCCGCGAGGCGGCTCCTATCACCGGGGCTAAAACCGGCTATACCGAAGAAGCGCAGCTTTGTCTGGCCAGCGTCGGGACGCATAACGGCGTACGCCGCGCAATTATCACGATTGGCGCCGCGGGTAACGGCTATTCCGAGCCAACGCATCTGGTGGATGCTTATCTGCTGTATCAAAAAAGCCTGCCGGATTGATTTAGCGCAAAAACGGTTTATCCGTACCGGCCTTTGCTTTAAATATCGACCGACAGCAAACCCTTTACGTTTTCAAGCTGCTAATAAAGAAATATTGTTTCGGCACACGGCATAGTCCTTTCGGCTATGCCGTTTTGTTTTTGTTTTGGTTTCGTCCGGTCGTTCAATCACACCGGCACGGTTGTAACGACTTTCGACTTGCTATATGCGTTTCCCACTGCTTTTATCAGGAGCGTGGGCATTTTATATAAAATCCATTGAGGATCTGCGATGGCCCTGCCTGCGTACCCTTTGCCTCCTCCAAGAAACAGAAGGGAAATCCGGGTGGGATTTCCGGACAGAATGGCCCCAAGCAGCAGAATAGGACGAACGGCGTTGTCAATAGGACGTGGAATAGCGACGCAACGCAACATATGCCGCGAAATTCCATTGGTAAAAGCCGAAGCCCACACCGATTCGCAGGGGTTGCCGTTCTTTAGAAGGGTAACCCCTGCCGCACAGCGAATGGCAGCCTTCCGGAGGAGGAACGCCTTTGAGTACCTTGCGAAGTTTTCAACCAAGTTGGCCCGAAGTTTTTAAATTTAAACGGTACTATCCCCTCACATACGTTACCCACTAACTCTGCAACAGGGGATAGGAAAGTTGCAGAATAAATTCCAAACATTGACATAAACCTTATTGCTCCATATAATAAAAATGCCTACCATGTGTGCTGATATATGGAGGTGTTGTACATGCAAAATAAATCCGTACATGTTAACGCGTATACTAGATTACGTTACGGCATAATCGAATATGTGTGCGAGCATTATCGTTCTCTGCCTAGCAGATAGAATGGATAGACGCCCAGTGTTGAAGCCGATTAAACTCTTGAAAATTGTAACATGGTAGGCATTTTTAAATCTGTTATTAATTTAGGGCATAGAAAAAGACCCCTCCGATAAGGAGAGGTCTTTGAAATCATTATACTGTAATGCTTTCTTCTAATGCTTTTAATTCGTTCTGTAATCCCATACATAAACCTTCATATAAAGCATCATCAATTTCATCCATTTTTTCAGGCGAAAGCTTACCCACCCAACATTCTTTTTGTTCAAAAAGTGATTTCCTTATAGGGTATGGCTGTGAACATAAAACCCAAGATTTTTCATGTAATTTGGTTGTGCCAACTTCTATTTCTACATCAGTAAAATATTCATCTTTATGCTTATATTCTTTATCTGATGTTATAAGTAATATTTCAACTGTATCATATTTGCTAAAATAATTGCCTTCTTGTAAGACTAAAACAAATTTATTCTTCCCATTGGGATAATTGGGGTCGAAAGTATAAGGGAATTTAATAAAGTAAATTTCTCCTCTTTGTAATTCCATAGTAATATTAACCTTCTTTATTTTATATTTCTGTATACCTCTTCTTCTAGGAGATTAAAATTACTGTTGATAATTTCGTGGTTAGAATAAATTTTACTAAATGGCTTCCTAGACAGTCTTTTCTTTAAAACATTTCTTCTAACTTCTTCCAATGTTCTGCGTTTTAAATTGCGTTCAACATTCATTCTAATTCCTCCTTCCCAATTATTACTATATTACTATTTTAAAAAGATGTCAATATTTACTATAATATTTCTACAACACACTCTGCTTCAAAACCATCTCAAACATATCATTATCTCTATTATTATATCTAAAGCAAAACTCGTCTACATATCTCTGCATATAATCAACAGAAATATGATGATAAATACCATATACGCCACGCTTTAACGTAGCCCAGAATGATTCAATATTATTTGTATGAGTACCCTTATGGTCAGAAAATGCCTTAGTATGGTCAACTCTAAGATGAACAAAGTTATTCTTAGAAAGCGGATCATAACCTCTGAACTCGTCTGACATAATGGTATTTTTATTTTCTTGCTTAGAAACAACTTTAAGAATATCCATAAGCTGCTTTGCTGTTAGTTTCTGTCCCTTATCATTAGGAAGAGCAACTTTAGCAAACACTTTCTTATTGTTTCTATCAATCATACCAACAACAGGAGTTTTATCTGTGCCACGACCACGCTTGGAACCTGTACCAGTGCCTTTAGGTGTATTATCGTCATGGTCATTGCTTTTGCGAGGTTTACCACCTACATAGGTTTCATCAATCTCAACGATAGTGTCAAAAAACTCTTTATTATCAGCATTACCCATAGCAAGGCGAATTTGTTGAAGCATTCTCCATGCAGTTTTATAGGTTACACCTATTTCACGCTGAAGCTGTAAGCCTGAAATACCTTTTTTGCCGTTAAGGAATAAATGAATAGCATACATCCACTTACGGAGATCAGTTGAGGATTTCTCAAAGATAGTGTTTTTAAAAGGGGAGAAAGTATTGTGACAATCGCCACAATCAAATACTTTTACATTAGCACCTCTTTGATATACTTTAAGTGAGCCGCAATGAGGGCATACGGCGTGATTGCCATAACGAATCTGAATATAGTAACTAACTACATCTTTTTCAGTAGGGAACTTCTTTAATAAATCCAGAAATGTCATTTGCAATCACTCCTAATGCTTTAATTCATTTATATTATAGCATTAGTATTTACCGTATGTCAAGGGATAATACCGAATTTAAATATATAATTAATGTGTCAGTGCAAAAAGCGTAGGTTCACGGACTAAGCACAGTCCAGAACCTACGCTTTTTTATTTCCTTGACTGAGGGTTCCCTGCAATAACCGTTTTGCCTTATTTAATATTAAAGAATCATTTAGTTACTTAATTGAACAATAGTTAAGGAGCGATTCATATAACCTAAAATCATCGGAAAATCCGTACTAATACTAACACCAACTTCATCTCCTGCCGCCAGGGCGGCTTGAACGACAAAGGTTGAACTGCTCCTGTTAGATATCTTGAAAAAGGTTGTGGTATCGCCAAAAACCGGTCCGCCATTGACAGTAATAATAGCATCCAGATACGGTTGATCCGGGTTTGGAACAGTGGTGGCTTCAGCGTTAATAGATATCGTTATTTGATAAATTCCGCTTTCTCCCACGACCAATTCATTACCCGACAGACTAACTGTGACCGTATCTGATAAAGGTCCAGCAATATTAAATGTGACTGGTGTGAATGTTGTTCCAGGTGTTTCGTTGTTAGCTCCTCTTAAAGATCCATAAGCTAGAACGACTTCTCCCGTCGGGCCGGTCGGGCCTGTTGGGCCAGTAGCACCTGTCGGGCCGGTTGGGCCTGTTGCACCATCCGCACCCGTTGCGCCGGTTGGGCCGGTTGGGCCGGTTGCACCATCCGCGCCCGTTGCGCCTGTCGGGCCGGTTGCACCATCCGCGCCCGTTGCGCCTGTCGGGCCGGTTGGGCCGGTGGGGCCTGTCATTCCCACATCATCTGATCCGATAACAGCCAAAGATGCTCTAACAGGGACAATCGTTGAATAATAAATTGTTGCGCCGCTGTTATTCCCCAACGCTACGGTTACAGGCGCTGCTACAACCTCTATGACGCCAACTCCGACCACTTCTTCTGTTTTAATTGGCGAATTACCGATTATGGTATCTCCCTGCGATGAAACCAGTACAAATCCGGCGCCAATGGTTGATACAGAGGACTGCGTGGCTACCCACCAGTCAAATTCATAGCTGCCCGCTTCCTGTATTGTAATAACGCCGGTGGTGCTGTTATAACTAATATTCCCGGAAGAAATCACGGTTGAATCAAAGATGACGTTTGCGCCGGGTTCAACGGCCCCTGCTGTTAAGCGTTCAACCTGTAATAATATACTCATAAGGGTATCTCCTTTTGTTTGATGCTTCCTATAAATTATTTTATGCCGTCAGGCTGAATCTGTGTATCTTGTCAAAGAGACCGGACTTAGGGTATTATTTAAACCGCACATAAAAGTATTGCTATGGGATTACGAAACGCCGCAAAGCGAAAGCCGAAGTTAGGGATGAGCCGTATTTTGCTGATGCAAAATCTCTGCCTTCAAGCCCTTGACTGGCTGGATTTTCGCCCTATCATGGCCTTACCAAAAACGGGAACGTCGCTGGATATCTTGGGGATGTTCAGGCCTGTCCCGAAGCTCCAACGATAGACGAGGGGTTCATATACACCCTGTCTGCTGCTGAAATATAAAAGGCGGGCTATCGCTTTAAGCCGATAGTCCGCCTTTTGTTGTCGCATTCCGTTTGCCCGGCTGCCCAATCTGAATGTTTCTTAATACTGCCTATTGGGTGCCGGCCTTTGAGGGGGCTGTTGCTACAGTATCAGGCATTTCAGTTTCTATCAAACCACTTGGGAAATAAGAACGTATTCTCGCGGATATTTGTTCACGTCAAGGACGACAACGCAGCGAGGCGCAAAATATCGCGGTTATGAATAAGCTAACCTGACTGTAGACCGCCAGAACAATTGATTTTTAGGCTGTTGACTAATACCGTATTCTCGGCAGATTGGCGTCGCTTGAAAGATTTGAAAAGCTGTAAAGCTCCAATACG
>JAEWMM010000114.1 GCA_023457175.1 Bacillota bacterium
TGGAGATTGTGCTGCAGAAGGGCCAGGGCTATGTCCCGGCTGACCGTAACAAGGTTACCGAACTTGAAAAAGCGCCTATTGGCACCATTGCGGTAGACAGCATTTACACGCCGGTGCTCAAGGTGAATTACACGGTTGAAAATACCCGTGTCGAGCAGATCACCGACTATGACAAACTTACCATAGAGGTATGGACAGACGGCACCATTTCCGCCAAGGAAGCGGTCAGTCTGGCGGCCAAGATCCTCAATCGACAACTCAACCACTTTGTGGATCTCTCCGATGAGACCTTCTCCACCGAAATCCTTGAAAAGAAGGAAGATTCGGGCAAGGAAAAGGCACTTGAGATGACAATTGAAGAGCTTGACCTGTCGGTGCGCGCATTTAACTGCCTCAAGCGCGCGGGCGTTAACACCGTAGGCGATTTGGTCAACAAATCCCCCGAGGAAATGATGAAGGTCAGAAACCTCGGTAAGAAATCCCTCGAGGAGGTCATTGCCAAGCTTCAGTCGCTGGGCTTTGACCTGAGCAGGGAAGAGGAATAACAGCGATCCGCTTCTTTACAGCGGCAGTTTAAGATTGCCCAATGTAAAAACAACCTTATAGCAAGGAGTGAATAAACTATGCCAGGCACAAGAAAACTCGGCAGAACCAGCGATCACCGCATGGCGATGCTGCGGGCAATGGTGACCTATCTGATGGAGAACGGTCGCATTGAGACCACCGTTACCCGTGCCAAGGAGGTTCGCGCCGCAGCTGAGAAGATCGTTACGACTGCAAAGCGCAACGATCTCCATTCCAAGCGTCAGGTGTTCTCCTTTATCACCAAAGAAACGGTGGCGAAGAAGGTCATTGACGATATCGCTCCCAAGTACAAGGATACCAACGGCGGCTACTGCCGTATTATCCGCACCGGCCCCCGCCGCGGCGACGCGGCCGAGATGGCGATTATCGAGCTGGTGTAATAGCTGAAGAGCAGCTATTGTGCGCGTGATGTCCAACAGCCCGCAGGTGGCTGTTTGCGGATATTCTATACCTTAACGCACCCGCGTTTAAGGGATTATAGAACGCCAACATTTAAAACCGTGCTGTCTACATGGCAGCGCGGTTTTTTGTCAATTAAAATAGAATGAACGTTCTTTTGAGCGTTTACATTTAATATAAAAAATTGTATAATGACTTTAGCAAATATTAAGAAACATTTTACAGCACTTTCAGGATATGGATATTCCGGGCGGGATTGGGCATCGCATTGACGTTTGGCAGATGGGTCACAGAGGAGGGCTTGCAATGTTCTGTAAAAATTGCGGCAAACAGGTTGATGAGCGGGCTGCCATCTGCGTTCTCATTGCGGCTGCGCGCTATCGATAACGCTTTGCCAAAGCCTGACGATGTTCCGGGCATTCGCCTGAATATTGTCGGTCTGGTCTATATGCGACGCATAACAAACAAATGCCCCAAAAAGCAATCTCAATACTTATCTGGGTTATTATCAGCATGGTGATCGGCGTACTTTTATATTAGCTACTCTTAAAAGCTGCCGGCAGTTCAATTTGTATCGCGTCTGGTTCCAGCAACGGCTAACCAAGCCGTTTAAGTGCCTAAACCTGCAGCATCTAACCTTTGCTTAGAAATGTAAGGCGCTCAACCTTATGTTTTTATGACAGTAATATAGAAATAGACAACGGAGGTACTAAAAATGTTTTGCAAAAATTGCGGTAAGGAAGTTGACGACAAGGCAGTGGTGTGTTAATTGCGGTGTGGCGACCAGCGAGGACGGCTTAAACCCCGACGACAAGCCCAGCATCGGCTTAAATATCCTGTCCTTTCTGATTCCGCTTGTTGGCCTGATTCTATACTTTGCGATTAAGAAGCAGACGCCCAACAAGGCACAATCGCTTATAAAGTGGACGATTGCCAGCATTATTATTTATGTCGTATTTTATTCCTGCTCAGGGGCGCTTTTGGGCGCTATGTTGTATGCGTCATAAGCCACGGCCCTGTGTGAGGACCGTCCGCATAAAATAACATTTGGCGTCGCTGCGGAGAATGCCCCGCAGTGGTCAGATTGACTGAACCATGATCAGAAAAGAAGCTGCATAGATTAAAAGCTTGGTTAAGCTTCTTCAAAAGCGCGCGGGATACGGACAACCCCCCGTCGTATGCCTATTATTTAAAAAGCACGGGAGGCGCGGCCAAATAGCTGGAGGTGCGTTGGTCTGGGGGCCCCGTAAGGCATTCGATTGCAGTATTAAGCAACCTATTTTTTTATGCAAATTGCTAAAATGCCCATTTATTTACAATAAAACGTGGCTTCGGAGAATAATACCCCGTAGCCACGTTTCCCTTTATACAAAATGTATGAAATATTGCTATATCACCATGCCGCCGTTTACCCCTAGCACCTGACCGGTGATAAAGGCGGAACCCGGCGAGGCCAGCGCATAAATGGCCTGCGCTACCTGCTCGGCGGTTCCGATGCAGCCCAACGGCGTCTCCTCACGCAGGCAGGCGATATCCTCCTGTGACAGCGCCGCGTTCATATCGGTTTCGATGACGCCGGGCGCCACACAGTTGACCCGAATGCCCGAGGGGCCGACTTCCTTGGCCAGCGCTTTGGTAAAGCCGATAACCCCGGCTTTAGCGGCGTAATAGGCTACCTCGCTGGAGGCGCCCGACTGCCCCCACATGGAAGAAACCGTCACAATAGCCCCCGACTTTTGAGCGATCATTGCGGGCAATAATGTCCGGCAACACAAAAACATGGCGCGCAGATTGATTGCAAACAGCCTGTCCCATTCCTCGCAAGTGGTGTCGGGCAGCAGCTTTTGCAGCGAGATGCCCGCATTAAGCACCAGCACATCAATATGCCCAAAGGCTGAAAGCACCTGCTGCGCCATTGCTTGGGTCTGATGTGTGTCAGCCAAATCAGCCTTGACGGCCATAACGCCGGGCAGCGACGCCGCAAGCTCGCGTGCGGCATGCTCGGCGTTGTGATAGCAAAACGCGACATCGTAGCCGTTGCGGTAAAAGGTCTTAACCGTCTGTGCGCCGATGCCGCGCGATCCGCCGGTGATTAGAACAGTCGGCTTCATGATTCGTTCTTGGACCTTTCACGTAAAAATTTAAGCGCGCTCATAGCAGCCTGTGCCCCTTCAGAGACGGCGGTGGCTACCTGCATCAGCCCGCCGATGCAGTCGCCCGCGGCAAACAGACCGGGCACGGCGGTCTGCATTTCGTTGTCGGTCACGATGCGCCCGTCCTTAAGCTCTGCACCAATTTTACGCGCAAAATCCCCTGCGGTCGCGCTGCCCAGCGCAATAAAAACACCGGAAAGCGCCTGCGCTTCGCCGCTTTTTAACCGGACGCCCTCTACAGCCGGTTCACCGAAGATCTCGGTGATTGGCTCAGTGACGGAAACAACGTTTTCGGGCAGTCCGTCCGGAACGGCGCCGCCGTTGGTCAGCAGCAAAACCTTTTCCGCTACAGGCAGCAGGCCGTCGACCTCATGCAGCGCGTAGCTGCCGTTTCCCAGAACGCCGACCGTTTTGCCGCGGTAAAAAAACGCGTCACAGACGGCGCAGTAGCTGACGCCGCGTCCCTCGTGCTCGGCTAGTCCGGCAATGGGGAGCGTTTTGCGCGCCGAGCCGGTCGCCAAAATGACCGAGGCGGCCTGATGCCGGCTCTCTTTGCAGGTTATAGTAAAAGCGCCGTCCCACGAGAGATCAAGCACCTCGTCATTGATAATTTCAGCGCCGAGCGCCTTAGCCTGCTCAATGCCGATAGCGGCCAGCTCAGGGCCGGTAATAGGCTCAGGGAGACCAAAATAATTTTCAATCTTTTCAGCCTTTTGAAGCGAACCGGCATCCTTGCCAATCAGGACTACGGTTTTGTTTGCACGGCGCAGGTAGAGAGCGGCGGAAATTCCCGCCGGGCCTTAGCCGATAATCGCTGTATCCAGCATTGCTTGCACCTCTTTCAACTTCTTTACAGCCCTTGTTCAAATAGCCTGAACAAGGGCCATAGGCCATATCCGCGGTCACGCGCCAAGCGACGGGCCGCAAGGCCGTTACTATTATTTTATTATAAACGAAATATGCGCAGATTGCCAAGATGAATTGATTTTTATTTTTAAATTGTAAATGGGCCGCCTACCGGCGATGCGCAAATTAAATATCTCTTGCGATATCTTTAATAAGAAGGTAAAATAAGGGTAGAGAAAAGGGGGGCAAGCCATGGCGCAAGAAAAAACCCTAAGCAGTCAGAGAATTTATGACGGACGCATTCTGAGTCTGCGCGTCGATCGCGTTTTGCTTGAGAATGGGCAGGAAACAGTGCGCGAGGTCATTGACCATCAGGGTGCTGCGGGTGTCGTGGCCTTCGATGAAGAGGGTAAACTGCTGATGGTGCGGCAGTACCGTTATCCCATCGGGCAGGAGATGCTAGAGCTGCCCGCCGGCAAAATAGATCCGGGCGAAACGCCGCTGCAATGCGCGGCGCGCGAGCTGCAGGAAGAAACGGGCTATAAGGCCGAAACGCTGACCGAGCTGGGGCGTATGTACCCCGCCGCGGCTTATGATGTGGAAGTCGTCTATTTGTATTATGCCCAGGGGCTGACCCCCGCGTCGCAAAGGCTGGATGCGGACGAAATTCTCTCGGTGGAGCATATCGATTTTGACGAAGCGGTACGCATGGTATTAGAAGATGAAATTTAGGACAGCAAAACCCAGATTGGTATTTTAAAAATAAAAAATATGCGTTAGGAGAGGTGTTTTATGGCACTGGTCAACACAACTGAGATGTTTAAGAAAGCATATGCGGGCGGCTATGCAATCGGCGCGTTCAACGTAAACAATATGGAGATTGTTCAGGGTATCACCGAGGCGGCGATGCAGCAGAAAGCACCATTGATTCTTCAGGTATCGGCCGGGGCGCGCAAATACGCCAAGCATGCCTATCTGATGAAGCTGGTCGAAGCAGCCGTTGCCGACACCGGGCTGGATATTGCGCTGCATTTGGACCATGGCGACAGCTTTGAAATCTGCAAGGACTGCATTGACGGCGGCTTTACATCGGTCATGATCGACGGCTCGAAGCACAGCTTTGAGGATAATATCAAACTGACCCGTCAGGTCGTGGAATATGCGCACGCCAACGGCATTACCGTTGAGGGGGAGCTTGGCCGGTTGGCCGGCGTTGAGGACGACGTCAACGTGTCGGCCGAAGATTCTTCCTATACCGACCCTGCGCAGGTTGAGGAGTTTGTGACCAAGACCGGTGTTGATTCGTTGGCTATTGCCATCGGCACCAGCCACGGCGCTTATAAGTTTAAACCCGGCCAGAAGCCGCAGCTCCGTTTCGATATTCTGCGGGAAATTGAAAGACGCCTGCCCGGCTTCCCGATTGTGCTGCACGGCGCGTCCTCGGTCATGCAGGAATACGTTGAGATCGTCAACCGCTACGGCGGTCAGATGCCCGGCGCAATCGGCATTCCCGAAGAAATGCTGCGCGAGGCGGCCAAGATGGCGGTCTGCAAAATTAATATCGACTCGGATATCCGTCTGGCGATGACGGCCGCAATCAGAAAGCATATGGCCGAGCATCCCGATCACTTTGACCCGCGGCAGTACCTTACGCCCGCGAGAGATGCCGTGCGCGAGGTGGTCGCGCATAAGATACAGACCGTTCTGGGC
>JAEWMM010000115.1 GCA_023457175.1 Bacillota bacterium
GCGTAAAACGGCGTCTGGCGCGCCGGTCGGCGATATGCCGGCCTTATTCTACGCAAAACGGCGCGAAGCCTACCCGCTTCGCGCCGCCGCCGTTTAAATATCAGAAGCCAGCGTCAGCGCAACCTTCATCATGTCGTGGAAGCTTTCCTGCCGCTCAAGGGCGGACAGACCCTCGCCGGTAGCGATAATATCTGAAATGGTGCAGATGCACAGCGCCTCTTTGCCGGCACGCGCCGCATTAAAATACAGTCCCGCTGCTTCCATTTCAACGGCCATTACACCCATGTCGGTCCACTTGTCGTTGCCTGCCTCGCTGTAAAAGGTGTCGGAAGACAGGATATTACCCACCTTCATCGAGACACCCAACGACTTAGCAGCGGCGTCGGCTGCCTGTAAAAGCCGCCAGCTTGCAATGGGCGCGAAGGTGCCGGGCAGGCCGTACTGCGCGCCATAGTTGGAATTGGTGCAGGCCCCCATGCCGGCGACGAGATCGCGCACCCGAATGTCCTTGCCGAGCCCGCCGGCGGAACCGATGCGGATGATGCTCTGCACATCATACATGTTGTAAAGCTCGTAGGAATAGATGCCGATGGAGGGAATGCCCATTCCACTGCCCTGCACCGATACGGGCTTTCCGTTATAGTTGCCTGTATAGCCGAACATGTTGCGCACCGTGTTGTAGCATCTGACATCGGTCAGGTAGGTTTCCGCAATGACTTTGGCGCGCAGCGGGTCGCCGGGCATCAGCACGGTTTTCGCAATATCGCCCTTTTCTGCGGCATTATGCGGTGTTGACATCTTAAAATTCCCCCTTCATATTATTGGAGCTTGTAATTGCCCTGCGGGTTAAACAGCACATAATCGCTGCCGCCCGCATTTTTAAGCGACGCCGTCAGCGCCGTACAGTCGACGAGCGTGCCGTCGGCCGAGAAAGCGGGTATAAAACCGATCCAGCCGGTGTCCTGCGCGGCCAAGGACGCACTGCGCAGCGCTAAAGGCCAAAGCGACATATCTGAGGACAGCGGCAGTATCACACGCGTGGTAAAAAATGCGGCAGGGCTGCCGCCATAAAGCCGGCTGTTGTTCGACTGAATCTGCGCATCGCGCTGCGCGTCTCCGGTCGGGGCCCAGCCCTCCTGTGTGCAAAGAATCAGCTCGCCGCCCTTGGCCTTCACCGCGGCCGAGACGGCGTTGACAAACTGTGTCAATGCCGCATCCCGCGTGGTCGTCTTGGCAACCGGGCCATACCCGGCCTTATCAAGGCCCACACCGGAGGGGAACTGCACCGAATCGAGTAAAATGACCTTGAAGCCCTGCGAGCAAAGCTCACCCGCCAGCGAGATGATATACTGCTGCGCCCCCTGTGAATAAGGGTTCAGCCAGGGCTTACCGCCTAGATCGGGTGAATTGTCATACCAAAATATATCGGTATCATAGTAATGCACCGCCATGTCGCGTTCCTGCAACGGCGCGATACTGTCGCGAAAAGCGTGGATACGCGCGGCGGGTATCAGCCCCTTGTCGCCGATCGCCTGAGCCACCTGTTTGGCCGAGTAGGCAGTGTCCGATGCAGCGCCCGCCTTCTGTGCCAGCGCATTTTCAGACGAGAACAGCACAGCGCCGGTGGCATCCTTGGCGTCGACCACAACAGTATTAAGCTGCGCGTTCACCGCGCTGGCCAGCATGTTTGAAAGCACGGCATTATCTAAAAGCTGGGCCTGCGGAAGGTAGATGCCGCGCATCCCCGTCCCCTGATTGACCGGAGCGGGGGCAGTGGGTTGAGAAGTCTCGGGCCGGGATGCGTTTTCGGGCGCAGATTGGGGCGTTTGCGGCTGCGATTCGGATGCTGCCGGAGCGGAGACGGCGGCCGAGAGCCCGGCGGGCGGCTCGGTTCCCAGCTTCATGACAAACTCATGAACCGGGGTATAAAGACTCCAGCCGATGACCCCGAACAGCAGCACGCCAAAAAACATGGCAATCAGAATAGGCCATGAGCCCGCGCCCATTCCCCTTCCGTAAATATTGCCATAGCGCTTGATCTTCGTCCCTTTTCTCGCCATTTACAACACCTCCCGGATAAAAAATCAAGTGGGTAACTGGTGGCCGATCAGACCATATATCGCCAGACTGAGTATGCCGATGTAGATCATGGTGATAGGCAGCCCGCCAAAGGATTTGGGAACCTTGCACAGCTCCAGACGCTCACGCCCCGAATGCACAAGCATCATCGCAATAGTCAGGCCTGCCGAGCAGCCCAGACAATAGGCGATGGTTTGCAGCAGCGTTTCTCTGCTTAAAATCGCGATGAGCACCGCACCGAACGAAGCGCCGTTAAAGGCTGCCGTCACGGGTAGCGCATGCGCCGAAGGCAGATTGCGTGTGCCGGCGAGCGCCACCAGCAGAAAATAGGCTGCGCTGATACTGAGCAGCACCGCCGGACCTCTGAAAACCGGCCACCAGGCATAGCCTTTAAGCGCAAATTTAAAAACCCACGCCAGAACGCCGCCGAGGAAAGAAATTACACAGGTCATGGCGCCCAGCCGTATAATGGCATGATAGCTTCTTGTGCGCTCAAGGATATGATCTACGCCAAGCGCACGCGCAAAAAGCAGGTTTTCGGTCACGGCGGCAACGGTGATGATCGCCAGCATTTCGTAGATCGCTTTCATTCGTGTTCACCCTCCCCTTTTGCAGGCTCAGGCCCGCGCGAAAGCATGCCGTTTACAACGGCGCGATCCACGCTCCGGCACAGCGCGTTTAAAAAGCCCAGCAAAATAAACCCGAAAAACGGCAGCGTGACGCCTACCATCCTGATGGGGTACAACGCGAAGGGCACGCCCCAGATGGTTCTGCTGCCCAACACCTCGCGTACGGCGCCAATGCCGCAGGCCACCAGCGCAAACCCCAGACAGATGACCACCGCATCCCGCAGGCCGTGCTGCGGCGTTTTGCGGGGGCTCACGACCGTGAGATCGAGCATAATGCTGTTGACCGCAGCCAACGGAATATAAAGGCCCAAGCCGTCGAGCAGCACGGCCTGACGCCGAAGCAGCAATTGAGCCACAATGACGCCAATCATTGCCAGCAGCGTATAGCAGGGCACCAGATAAGGCGTCGGAACCTTCTTTTGCAGCGCAGGCGCTATGGTCGCCGCCGGAACGGTTGCCGCAATAATAAACACGCTGATGAGCAGGCCGCTTTTTAAATTCAGCGTTGGCACAATAACGAAGGGTAATGCCATGCCCAGCGCCACAACAGGGTTATTTTTAATCAGCCCCGATGTTTTCTTCAACCGCCGACGATATTTCCGAATTGGTTTTAAGTTCAATGTTCTTCCTCCTGAAAGCATGTGCTAAATGCTCTCCCCATAAATCAATAATCCAAACCGAAGCGTTCATAACCAAAATGGCAAACAGCAGCGAATCTTCATATTCTCCCAAGTGCCGAAACGTCATGCTGACAACACCGGCCAAAAAGCCGTAGAGCACCTTTGGCAGCTTGCGCTTGGGCGACGTCACAGGGTCGTTTATCAAAAAAATAGCGCCGATCAGTGTCAGGCCAGTCATCAGCTCATAGCTGACCGAGTAAAACGGCGTCAGCATGGCCCGCGGCACAGCGGCCGCAACAAGCGCGGCGCCACCTAAAAATGCGCCGGTCATCCAAACGCTCACGGTTTTTCTCACCGCGAGGAATAAGAAACATGTACATAAAACTAATATGTTAGTGGCTCCCATAGGGCCCGCAAAATTGCCCAGCAGCATATCTAAGAGATCGGTATTCGGCGCGCCGCCAAGCGAAAGGGTGTAGGCCGGGGAGTTGATCAACTTAAGCGTGCCGTCCACGGCGACGGGAAGCCGGTCAAACGGGACGGGGTACAAAAACATCGACTTGGGCCAGCACACGGCCGCAAAGGCCGCGCCGGCCACAGCGGGGTTAAAGATGTTTTCTCCCACGCCGCCAAACGGATGCTTGGCAACGGCGATGCCAAACAGCGCAGCCGCCGCGACAACCTCAAACCGGATGGAGGCCGGCATCAGAAGAGGGATCAGCATACCGGTGACGGTGGGAGAAAGGTCACGTATATTTGGAACATTGCGTCTGGCGATCGCACAGAGCATGTCGAAAGCGGTTGTGACCATCACGCTGAAAAAGCCCAGCGCGAGGGCGCGTTTTCCATAGTAGTAGGTCGCCATCGCATAAAGCGGAAGCATGGCAATAATGGCGTCGAGCATCACGGTCTGATTGCTTTCGCGCGAGCGGATATGAGGGGGATTTTGTGCGCGTAGTTTCACAGCGAACCTCCTTGCTGCCGGGTGCGCGTAAGCGCCGCCGCTCTGGCCATGACCTGCGCCAAATCAAGCTTGGCGGGGCAAACGTAGCTGCAGGTTCCGCAGCCGGTGCAAAGCTCGGCGTCCGCAAGCGCGAGGTTGCGCTTGCGCGGGGTCTGCATAACCTTGTAAATAAAATAGGGCGAAAGTCCCTCAGGGCAAACATCGGTGCAGCGGCCGCACCCGATGCAGCTATAACCCAGATTCTTAAATTCCTCGGCGAACGCCAATATGCCCCGCGTTGTAGCCGAAACAAACACCTTATCCGGATCGGTAATGCCAAAGCCGGTCATTGAGCCGCCCGCGACAATGCGTTTGGGGTTTGCGATGGTGCCCACCGCGTAAAGCACCTGCCCGATGGAGCAGCCAATCGGTATCTCGTAATTGCCGGCATTGGCAACGCAGTCGCCCGCCACCGTGACAAAGCAGCAGGTCTGGCACAGCCCCTCATAGGCGGCGCGGCGCAGATGCATCAGCGCGCAGGCGCCGATAATCAGCGCGTTATCCCGCTTCATCTGACGCTTGGCGCGGTATTCGGCCGGGTAGGCGCCGCTGATGCGCTCTACCTTGACGCCAAAAATATTATGTGGTATCCGGGTGTCAATATCAAACAGGTTGCGGTAAATTTCTATCGATGTTTTAGAGGCGCCGATCGCTCTTTTAGCCAGCGCAAGCCCCTCGGCCAATTGCTCGGGAAAGTGAAGCGCCGGCCCAAGCTGGCTTGAAATGTAAGGCTCGTCGTCCAGCGCGTCCACAACTATGCCGGAAATGCCGTCCCGCGCGGCGGCGGCCAGCTTCTTCCACAGCCGGCGGCCATCGCACTCGTCGACAATTTTGGCCTCGCGCGCGATCGAAATAATTTCGTACGGCGCCAGGAGATCGGGCGTGGGCGAAACCGGCGTCTCGGTTTTCTGTATGGGAATGTCCAATCCGGGCAACCGCCTGATCTCGCGCGACAGCCCCGGCTCCTTATTCTGCTCTAGTAAAATCCCCTTGGAAGAATTGGTTCTCATCAACCGTCCTCCTTCGCCCGTATGGTCTTTTTTGAATGCAAAACCAATAAGGCGGTGATGTTTTTGGTATTTCGTCTGGTATCGCCGGACCGGTTAAAGGTCGTTTTAACGGCGCAGGATGTTCAGCAGGTGGGTATAGACTGGGAAAGCCAGGACTCAGCCGAGGTCAAGAAGCTGCGGCGTTATCTGCTCGGCGTGCTGGCGCAGGCGCAGTCACAAACCGACACCTCATTTTTGCTGCTCGGCGACCGCCTGCTCATCGAGATTTATCCCGAGGACGACGGCGGCGCAACGGTGTATTTTGTTATGGAGCAGAAAGAGGCGCACACCTCTATCTGCGAGCCGGTCATATTCAGCTTTGACGACGCTGAAGCGTTAATCCGCGGCGCACTACAGCTTTTTTCGCTGCATGGGCACCGCCTGCTGCAAAGCGCGCTCTACCGGCAGCAAGACAGCTGGCAGCTGATTATCCGCCCCATGGACGGACAAAACGGCCCCGCAGTCAACCTGCTTTCGGAATATGGCCAGCGTGCCGAGGGCGGCAGCGTGCTGTGCGCCATCATAGAGGAGCATTGCAAGCCGATCATCCGGGAGCATGCCATCGACATGCTGTCCTATTATTTTAGCTGATACGGGTATCTCATTAAAGGGTTGAATGGATTAGCGCGCAAGTTTACGACCTGCCGGCATGATACAAAGAGCGGGCTGCCGCCCGTCGTCCCTGATACCAACGCAGGACGGAAAATTCGCCGCTAAGATATCGGCCTTTTAGCGGGATCATTTGCCTGAGGACTTAAAGCGCGGACTCAGCCGCTTTTCGGATAGCGGAAATAGGCCCGGCATAATCCTCAAAACGGAAAACTGCTGAGCCTGCCACCAGAATATTGGCGCCCTCCTTTGCAACCAGAGGCGCTGTCGTGGCGTCGATGCCGCCATCCACCTGAATGTCGACATCAAGTCCCAACATATCGATGTGCCGGCGTATCGACGCAATTTTGGGCAGCATGTCCGGCATAAAGCGCTGCCCCCCAAAGCCGGGCTCCACCGTCATGACCAGAACCATATCGATGTGCTCAAGATACGGGAATACCGCTTCGGCGGGGGTTTTAGGCTTTAGCGAAATGCCGGCCTTCGCCCCGCTTTGACGGATGACGTCGATCGTTTTTTGCACGTCGCAGCCACACTCGACATGAAAGGTAATAATGTCGCTGCCGGCCTTGGCAAAAATGGGCGCAAAGGTCAGCGGGTCGCTGATCATCAGGTGAACGTCCAGCGGCAGCGGGCTGATTTTTTTCAGCGATTCCACCACCGGCACCCCGATTGTAATATTGGGCACAAAATGCCCGTCCATAACGTCGACATGAACCA
>JAEWMM010000116.1 GCA_023457175.1 Bacillota bacterium
AAGCAAGAGAGCAGGAGATGGCCGAGAAAATTGAGGCTGTGCTCGATAACGGCCGCTCGACCGAGAGCCTGAACAAAGACGGCCAGATGACCGCTATGCAGCGCGTCTATTCGCTGATTGACGCGGGTACCTGGTGCCCCTTAAATACCCTTTACAACCCGATGGATAACGACGGCGGCTCCACCGCCATCATTAAGGGCCTTGGCCGCATCGGCGGCAAGTGGGCGGTTATTGTTGCTTCTGACAACAAGAAGCTCGCCGGCGCATGGATTCCCGGACAGGCCGATAACCTGTTGCGCGCTTCCGACACCGCCAAGCGCCTGCGCATTCCGCTGATCTATGTCCTCAACTGCTCCGGCGTTAAGCTCGACGAGCAGGAGAAGGTTTACCCCAACCGCCGCGGCGGCGGCACTCCCTTCTATCGCAACGCCGAGCTGGCCCAGATGGGTATTCCGGTTCTCGTCGCGATTTATGGCACCAACCCCGCGGGCGGCGGCTATCACTCGATCAGCCCGACCATCCTGATTGCTCACGCCAACGCAAACATGGCAGTCGGCGGCGCCGGTATTCTCGGCGGCATGAATCCCAAGGGCTATGTCGACCACGAAAGCGCGATGGCGCTGATTGAAGCGACCGAGAACAGCGGCCCCGAGGTTGCGCCTCCCGGTGCGGTGGGCGTGCACCACAACCAGACCGGCTTCTTCCGTGAGGTTTATGCCGAGGAGCAGGGCGTGCTTGAAGCCATTAAAAAGTATATGGAGTACACGCCCGCTTATAATCTCGAATATTTCCGTGTCGACGAGCCCCGCGAGCCGCAGTTTGACGCCAACGATCTTTACAGCATCGTTCCCACCAACCAGAAGAAGACCTACAACACCTATGAGGTGATGGCCCGTATCTTCGATAACTCCGAATTCTTCGAGTACAAGAAGGGCTATGGTCCTGAGATGATCACTGGCCTTGCCAAGGTCGACGGCCTGCTGGTCGGCGTCATCGCCAACGCGCAGGGCCTCTTGATGAACTACCCCGAGTACAGAGGCGAGGGCGCGATGGGCATAGGCGGCAAGCTCTACCGTCAGGGACTCATCAAGATGAACGAGTTTGTGACGCTGTGCGCGCGCGACTGCATTCCGCTGGTCTGGCTTCAGGACACCACCGGCATCGACGTCGGCGATCCGGCCGAGTGCGCCGAGCTGCTGGGCTTGGGCCAGGGCCTGATCTACTCGATTCAGAAGTCGGATATGCCGTCCCTTGAGATTACGCTGCGCAAGGGCACCGCTGCGGCGCACTATGTGCTGGGCGGCCCGCAGGGCAACGACACCAACGTCTTCTCGCTGGGCACCGCCGCGACCGAGATCTACGTCATGCACGGCGAGACCGCCGCTGCCGCAATGTATTCGCGCAGACTGGTAAAGGACCACAAAGCGGGCAAGGATATTGGCCCGATCATCGATAAGATGAACGAGCTCATCCGCGAGTACGCTGAGAAGTCCAGCCCGTTCTATTGTGAGAAGGACGGCTTTGTCGACAAGATTGTCGATATGACCATGCTGCGTTCTTATATCAAGGGGTTTGCCAGCGCCTGCTATCAGAATCCCAAGGCGGTCTGCCCCATCCATCAGATGCTGACCCCCAGAACCATGCGGGATTATGAAACCTTTACCAAGAAGTAAAAAGAGTTGATCGATGCCGCATTGCGCCTTTCGTTATTGGATCGGCGGAATGCGGCATTAGGAGAGATAGGTTATGAGCGATATCATCACAATGGGCATCGACGTCGGTTCTACCGCGTCAAAATGTATTGTCCTCAAGAACGGCAAGGAGATTCTCGGCAAGGCGCTGGTTTCGGTCGGCGCGGGCACCCGCGGCCCCGATCGGGTCGTCAAGGTGATTGTCGAGACCACCGGCTTCAGGCTTGAGGATATGAATTATATTCTGGCTACAGGCTATGGCCGCAACTCAATTACGTTTGCCAATCAGCAGATGAGCGAGCTTTCATGTCATGCCAAAGGCGCGCATTTTCTGTTCCCTGAGGTTCGCACCGTCATCGACATCGGCGGGCAGGACGTTAAGGTGATGCAGATTGAAAACGGCGCGATGGTTAACTTTCAGATGAACGACAAATGCGCCGCGGGCACCGGCCGCTTTCTCGACGTTATGGCCCGCGTGCTGGAGGTCAAGGTCAGCGATCTGGCCATGCTGGGGTCTCATTCAACCAAGCGGGTGGCCATCAGCTCGACCTGTACCGTTTTTGCCGAGTCTGAGGTTATCTCCCAGCTGGCGCAGAACACGGATAAATGCGATATTATTAATGGTATTCATCATTCCGTGGCCAGCCGCGTTGTAGGTCTGGCGCACCGTGTGGGCGTACGCGACATGGTCGTCATGACCGGCGGTGTCGCTCAGAATGCGGGCGTTGTTCAGGCGCTTGAAGACGAGCTGGGACACACGATCCATACCTCTCCGCTCACTCAATATGTTGGCGCGCTGGGTGCGGCGCTGTTTGCTTACCAGAAGTGCAGCAAGTAACCTGCGCCGACCAAAGTCACATTGTTCCGGCAAAATGCCGGAATGATTTACGAAAGATTTGGAGGTAATAAACGATTATGGCTGAAAATATCAATACCGCTGCGGCTCCGGCCGCCGCCAAGCCTCCGAAGAAGACCAGCGCCGCTGCCGCTGCGCTGCGTCAGGTTGTTACCGACGTTTACGAGGCGGCGCGTGTGGCTAAGGCCAACGGAGAGCCGATTGGCTGGTCCTCTTCCAAGTTCCCGGCGGAAATTGCCGAGACTTTAGGGCTTAAAATAGTATATCCTGAAAACCAGGCTGCCGGTATCGCCGCGCAGCATGACGGCGAGCGCATGTGTCAGGCTGCCGAGGAGATGGGCTTTGACGCCGATATCTGCG
>JAEWMM010000117.1 GCA_023457175.1 Bacillota bacterium
CAAGGTGGCGCGCGCTTCCTACGACGTTAAAGTCGGGGATAAGATCACCGTCGGGCTTGGTGCAAAACCGCTGAATGTCAAGGTTATTTCGGTGGCGGAGCACGCCAAAAAGGATGAAGCTTCCGACCTTTACACCGTTATCGAATAATCTGTTGCCGCCTGCTTTAAACGCCGGCAGGAATAGGAGATAGATGGCGGGAGCTTTTACCGCCGATAAGGCGGACAGCGCAGGCAGGTTGGCGCCGCCAGAAAGAACAACGCAGCAAAGCGCAAAATAGACCGCAGGGACCATGCAAATTTAAGTTGTTGATTATATGCCGGTGCTTAGTATTACTGCCGCCAGACTGTCTTTTGGGCATAACCGCCGTGTGGCGGCTCATACAATAGGATGGATGTTATGAGCCAACGTGCGGGGAGGTAAGCCATATGGCAGAAGATAAGAGCATGCTGCGGCAGCAGCACAAAGTTTTGATGGACGGCAGGCGCGCGCTGACCATCACCGGCGTGACCGATATCGACAGCTTTGACGAGCAGATGGTTGCTGTTTTCACCGACGTCGGGGAACTGGTGGTGCGGGGCAGCAATCTGCATCTGGGCAAGATTGACGTGGAATCGGGGGAGCTTGCGCTCGACGGCGAGATCGATTCGCTGGAATATACCGACAACGTCTCTTCACGCCAGAGCCTGTGGGGCAGGCTGTTCCGCTGATGACCGATACGCCGCTTTTGCTGTCCTTGAGCGCCGAATGCCAGTATTTTCTGCGCGCCTGTCTGCTGGGCGCGGCGCTTGGGGTGTTTTTCGATTTTTTTCGCATCCTGCGCCGTTCGTTTGGGGGCGGCACCGTCGTTATCTGCCTGCAGGACCTGTTATACTGGCTGGTCGTCGGATATGTGACCTTCAGCTTTTTGCTGCGGTATTGCGACGGCCGGCTGCGCTGGTTTGTGTTTTGCGGCGAGCTGCTCGGCTGGGTGCTTTTCAGACTGACGCTGGGCGGCTGGTTCGTGACGATTGGCAGCGGTATTCTGAATCTTATCATACGGCTGATCACCGGTATTATCAAACTGGTTATTCGGATTATCCGCCTGCTGCTCAAAGCACTGGCGGCGCCGTTTGTATTTTTATACCGTGTTTTTGGCATACGGATCAAAACGGCGGCAATCAATCGTGTCAATCATGTAAAAAAAGCATGTCGCAATCGCAAATTCCGCTTGAAAAAGCGAGCTGAATTATTGTATAATCGCTATATACCGCATTTTGGCGGCAGGCATCACCAGTCAAGGCAAGGAGGGGTAAATGTGTCGAAGCGAAAAAAGCGTAAGGCGAATTGGCTTGTACGTTTCTTTATGCTTTGCTTCGTCGGATACGTTGCCGTCTCACTGATCGGCATGCAGGTTGAGGTGACCTCCAAACGGCGGCAGCTTTTGGCGCTGCAACAAAATGTAGAGCAGCAAAAGCGCATTAATGCCGAGACGCAGCGCCTTCTCAACGGCGAAAACGATGAGGAATATATTGAGCGCGTCGCGCGGGATAAGCTGGGGTATGCTTATCCGGATGAAAAGATTTTTATCGACCGTTCCGGAAATTAGCACAGGCACATAAGCTAACAGGATAATAATTTTGGGAGGATCTATTCATTTATGGCGGTTGAAGTCGGGTCTATTGTAGAAGGCAAGGTCACAGGTATTACAAAGTTCGGAGCCTTCGTCGAACTCCCGGGTGGGAAAACAGGAATGGTGCACATTTCTGAAATCGCAGCTACATACGTTAAGGAAATTCGCGATTTTCTTCAGGAGAATCAGGTTGTTAGCGTAAAGGTGATTGCCATTACTCCTGAGGGTAAGGTCAATCTTTCTATTAAACGCGCAATGGAACAGCCGCCGCGCAGCACGAATGCGGGGCCGCGTTTCGGCCAATCGCAGCGGACAGCGCCTCCTCCCAGACGCACAGGGCCTGGCAGCGATATTGATTTTAGCCGCCAAAACAATGGGCCGCAGAATTTTGAAGATATGCTCAGCCGGTTTAAGCAGACCAGCGATGACAAAATGTCCGATATCCGGCGCAATCTGGACAGCAAGCGCGGAAGCGCCGGCCCCAAACGGCACAGTAAATAGGCGCGTCGTGTTTTTGGCATGCTTGTCTTGGCACACAGAGCATAGTGCTGTTGACGAATTTTTTGAATACGGCGCGGACAGGAGCTGCCGATGCGGCTCCTTTTGCGTTTAAACCGCCCACAGCACGGCGGGTTTTGCAGTATAGTCAAATAACTTAAAAACAGGACTGTCTTGGCGGCCTATTTTTGCGTCTGCCGCGTTGTTGCCGTCCTTACAGACACAAACTATTCGCGCTAATTCTGTTCCCGTTTCCAAGCTGTTTGACTATATTCAAGATTTTAGCCAGTGAATAGTATGAGACGGGTTTGCGCCGAAACACAAAGCGCGGCGCGGCCGGGTAAACCTGAAATAAAATAAAATTTTGCTTCGGGCTTAGTATTTAACACGGACGTCTCTGAGTGAATGGCTCATTCATTTGGAGACGCCCGTTGTCGCTTGGAGGATTTATGCTAATTACAAACGTCAAAATTGAAACAATGCAAGGCGAGGCCATCTCCAACGGCTTCATCCGCGTCATAGGCGACAAGATCGCCGAAGTTGCGCCGATGTCGGCGCTTTGCCGTGAGGGAGATGAGCCCTGCTACGATTTTTCGGGCGCTTGGGCGCTGCCCGGCCTCGTGGATGCGCACAGCCATCTGGGCCTTTTTGGCGACGGCCTGGGTTTTGAGGGAGACGACGGCAACGAGATTTCTGACCCCGTCACGCCGCAACTTCGGGCCATCGACGGCATCAACGCGCTCGACCGCGGCTTTTCGGAGGCGTTAGACTACGGTGTAACGACCGTTATTACCGGGCCGGGCAGCGCCAACGCGATCAGCGGGCAGGCGGCTGCGGTTAAAACCGGCGGCTGCTGCATTGACGACATGCTGCTGCTGCCCGCGGCAGCGATGAAGCTTGCGCTGGGCGAGAACCCCAAGGGCACCTATGCGCCGCGTTCCCAGGCGCCGGGCACCCGCATGGCCACCACGGCGCTGATCCGCGAGGCGTTCTATGCCGCGCGCCGTTATCAGGAGGATTACGAGCGTTTTGAGCAGGACGAGGAGGATGAGCTTGACCCGCCCGAGTTCGACGCCAAAAGCGAGGCGCTGCTGCCGGTGCTGCGCGGCGAGCTCCCGGTGCATATCCACGCCCACCGCGCCGACGATATTTTCACCGCTGTGCGCATTATGAAGGAATTCTCGCTGCGCGGCGTAATTATCCACGCGACCGAGGCGCATCTGGTGGCAGAGCGCTTTGCCGCCGAGGGCGTGCCGGTGGTGTGCGGGCCGATTCTGGGCACCCGCAGCAAGCCTGAGCTGGTCGGCCTGTCGCGCGAAACCCCCGCCGTCATGCGCCGGAATGGCGTCAAGACCGCGATCTGTACCGACCATCCCGAGCTGCCTCAGGAATTTTTGATGCTTTCCGCCGCTATTGCGCATCAGGCGGGCATGCCGCGCGAGGCGGCGCTGCATGCCGTCACTATCGACGCAGCCGAAATCTGCGGTGTCGCCGACCGGGTGGGATCGTTAGCGGCCGGCAAGGATGCCGATATCGTCATCTACAAAAACGACCCTATTTTAGGACTTGAAAAGCCGGCCGCGGTATTTTTAAACGGCAAAAAGGTTCGATAAAGTGTTATGAGGCAAGGCAGATTGAAGGCATGGTTTTTAAAGCATTAGTTATATGGTAAGAGATGTGCGGCCTGCGTTGCGTTTCCTAAAGGCTTATAGGAGGGGCGCTCGGCAGGCTAGGGCTCGGCGCTTTATCGACAACGACGTGCCGTTGGGCGCGGCCTGAACCCAGATGGGCGACGCTGCGCCCGCCCAAATCAGAATCGCACTGTAAAAGTGCAGCCTGAAAATTGCGTTGAGATTTATTCCGAAGACGGCACCGTTCAGGCGCCGTCATGCGCGCAGTTAAAGAAAGAGCGCATAAAAGGGGGCGAGCCTCCCTTTTTTTGTGTTTTATCTGTTTTTAGGCCGGATAATTTTCGTTTTCTCGACAGGCGGCGCATATAAATCATTTGTCAAAATACCTTTTGTGTGCTATAATTAAAACAGCAAATTCATCGGATGCTTTTCTAATCAAGAGCACAGGAAAGGGGTACTTTTATGAACATTTCGATTACTGCACGCAAAACAACGATTAAGGATTCCTTTCGCGACAAAGTTGAGAAAAAGCTCAAAAAGTTCGATCGTTTCTTCGATGATGAGGCCAAGGCGGTTATCGTTGTAACCAACGAGCGCGACCGTGATACCGTTGAGGTCACCATTACTTCAAACGGCATGATTTTCAGGTCTGAAAAGACGACGCCGGATCGTTCCGATTCGCTGGAGGTTGTCTGCGACATATTATTTAAGCAAATTGTTAAGAATAAGTCCAAGCTGGTCAACCGTGTGCGCGAAAAGGCGTTCGAGAATATTGATGCCGCTGATTTACCCGGCGAGATGGAGCATGAATTTAGCATCGTTAAGCATAAAAAGTTCCCTTTGCATGCCATGTCGGTTGACGAGGCCATTCTGCAGAT
>JAEWMM010000118.1 GCA_023457175.1 Bacillota bacterium
GGCATATCTGGAAGGATTATGAAGAGCTGGCGGACGATGCCCGTTACACACCGAAATATCGGGAGCTGTATGCGCGCCGCAAAGAAACCATAGAACGAGTCTTTGCCGATGCCAAGGAAAAACACGCCATGCGTTATACGCAGTACCGAGGCCTCACTCAGGTAACCAACTGGGTGAAGCTTAAGTTTACTGCCATGAATCTCAAAAAACTGGCCAAATGGAAGGGCAGGACTTCTTTATTACGTTTCCGATACTCGCTTTTCTGGCTTAAATATACTCAGAACCCGGTTTATGCCGCCGCGTAATCCGGCTTCTTCGACAGGCTGAAGCCTGCGGCAATTTGCCGCAGGCTTTTTGTATTGATACGATATCCACTGAAAAGTTAAATGGATCGGCAAGCAGATTTTTTGACCTATTAAATGCGGTTAATCGCACAGGCCAAAACAAGCTCTGATCTCCCCCACCGAGTACAACGAACCGTAGGCGCAGATGACATCCGACGCTTGGGCCTGCGCCAGTATTTTGGCAACGCCTTGCGCAATTGTCGCGCAAGGCTCGGCGATAAGGCCGTATTCGTGTTTGAGCAGGGCCGAAAGCGCCTCGGCCGCCATAGCGCGCGGACTGGGCGGCGTAATGGTCACAATATGCCTGGCCATCGGCAGTACCGGCTCGATGATGCCCTGATAATTTTTATCAGCCAGCACGCCGAGCAAAAAACAGATTTTCTTACCGGGAAACAGCTCATGAAGCGTTGCTTCTACCGCTTTGGCACACTGCGGATTATGCCCGCCATCCACAAAAAAATCGGGCGATCGCTGCATCAGCTCAAACCGGCCCGGCCACCGGGTATGCTTGAGCCCCTCGCCCACCGACTGCTGTGGTATGTCAAAGCCCTTTTGCCGCAGCACCTCAATAACCGACAGTACGGTGCAAACGTTTTGAAGCTGATGCGCCCCCAGCATCGGCAGAAAATACTCCTGCGCGCCGCCATAAAGCAGCCGCTGCCCGTCCGGCCCTTGCGAGAGTCTCCGGAGGGCACTTTTTTCCGCCACATGTAAGGGCACCTGCCGTTCCCGGCAGATATCCGCAATGACGCCGATGATATTTTCGGGCTGGTCGCTTACGACCGCCGTTGTGCCCGGCTTGATAATGCCGGCCTTTTCGGCCGCAATCTTCTCGACGGTGTCGCCCAGTAATGCCGTATGCTCCAGCCCGATGGCGGTTATAACCGCCGCTATCGGCGCTTTAATGATATTCGTTGCGTCCAGCCTGCCGCCCAGACCAACCTCCAGCACTACAATGTCGCACTTGCGTTCGGCAAAATAAGCAAAGGTAATCGCGCTTACCAATTCAAACTCAGTGGGCCGCTCCCGCATTTTTTGCGCGCAGGCCAGCACCCTTTCGGTTACGGCGGCCAGATCGTCATCGGATATTGAAACGCCGTTAACCCGGATACGTTCGTTAAACCGGGTGATGTAGGGCGATGTGCACAGGCCGGTAACATAGCCCGCCCGCTGTAAGATAGAAGCGGTCATCGCCGCAACCGAGCCCTTGCCGTTGCTGCCCGCAATGTGAACAAATTTAAGCGCGTCCTGCGGATTGCCCAGCGCTTGCATCAGCTTCCCGATCCGTTTTAAGCCCGGAACACTGTTTTCCCAGGGCGTTTGGTGTATGGCCGCCAGCGCCTGTTCATAGGTCATGTGCATGCACTCCATCCGTTGTCCGTGTTTAATGCCATATAAGGCCTGATAAAATACCGCTTTAATCCTGCGCGTCCGGCTCGCTTGATGACGAACTGCGCGGCGGCCAGTAAGTCTCGGTTCTCGGCGGCACCGAATAGAAAGACGGAGAGGAGGATTCTTCCTCCGGCTGTTCCGCGGCCTGCGCCACATAGATAATCACCGTATCGGTATTTCGATACACGATACTGCCGGCCGGAATACTGGTATTGAGCACCGTGCCGTCCTCGGCGTCTCTGTTGGCTTCATCCGGCTCTATGAGCTCGACGGTGTAGCCGATTTCGGCATGGTTTAACTCCGCCGTAGCCGCCGCCAGTGTTTTGCCTTGTATATTCGGCATGGGAATCAACTCGCTGCCCTTACTGACCCAAAGGTAAATCCGCGCCGTATGCCCCGGGTCCTCCCCCGCTTTTGGCTGCTGGGCTACAACGGCCCCGGCGGGCTGGCTCTCAGAAAACACCCGCTCAATCTCAAATGTAAACAGCTTCTGGTAAAGCGGGTCGAGCAAAACCTTTTGAATGTCGGTGCCGACGAGGTACGGCACCACAATTTCAGCCTGCGGAGCGTCTGAAGTTTCATCCGGCTCTTCCTGCGCTGCGGGCTGTGAGCTGGAGGAAGCGATCGGCTGCAAATAGGTGTCTACCAGCCGGTAGGCCAGCGCCAGCGCGAAGATCGCCACCATTGAAATAAGCGCGATTGCGAGTAAAAGCGGACGGACATTACTGCCGCTTTTTGGCGGCGGTACCATCAGTTCTTCGGTGCGCTTTTGAATCGGCAGCTGGTAGGTCATGGTGCCCTGCCCCGGCGCCATGAGCAGCGCGCACCAGAATTCCTCCACCGTGCGGTAACGGCTGCGCAGATCAACGGTGAGCGCCCGCACCAGCGCGTCAGAAACGTTTTGGGGCACCTCCGGCGACAACTCAATCGGGGGCGCCAGCGTCCGGCCCTTACCGCGCTGCCGCCATTCGACGGGCGTAATGCCGGTCAGGGCGCGATAACACACCGCAGCCAGCGAATAGACATCGCTCCAGCTGCCCTGCCAACTGTTTGAGGAATACTGCTCCGGCGCGCTGTAGCCAAAATACAGCGTAGAAGCGATCTCACTCTCTGCGGTGCGGGCGGCCGGAATACACAAACCCGACAGTATCAGCGCACCGGCGGAGTTGACCAGAAGCGTCTCGGGTGAGATACCCCGGTGATAAATGCCGTCGGCATGCATACGCCCGAGCAGCTTGATGATCGGCGTTATCATAAATTTTAGCTGGTTCCAGCTCAGCGCATGCCCCCGGCGGGCCATAAAGTCGTCAAAGGTTTCGTTTTCGGTATATCTCTCTATGGCGTAAACGGTGTTATTACGCCAGATAATCTCGATCGGACGCAGAATGGGAAAATCGGCGGGCAGCCGCGTCAGGTAGCTGCAAAGCTCTTCGTAATCCGAAGAAAGCGATTTGTACTGCACGTCGCAGCCCGGCAGCACCTCGGCCCGGCCGGCGTCGTCGCGCCGCATAATCGTGTCGGCAAAGAACTCCTTGATGGTGACCAGTTGTCCTGAAACACTGTCCCGCCCGAGATAGATGATCGTTTCGCCGCAGGTTGAAATCTGCCGCGTGATTTCGTAGCGCTCGTCCAGCTTGCGTCTGAGCACCTGTTCCATCGCTTTGCCTCCTCTCTGATACTGCCTTTCCGTCCGGAGAAATTTTTGTCCCGCAAGGCCCAAAAGCAGGCCAATGTCCGCATGGACGCTGCGGGACAGAAACAAACCGCAGGCATCTGCCTCCGGACGGGATAGCCGTGTTAAAATACTCCGATTATCATACACGTTTTTTAGTCTTCTTGCAACTGTCTTGAGACAGAAAACAGCGCCGCTTTAAGCAGCGCTGTTGGATACCAAACACAGATTGGAAAGCACAATAAAGACAACGGAAGCTGCTTTGCCTCCGGCAAGGGGAATAGCGCGGCCAGAGGCAAAACAGGCCGTCAGGTTTATGCACTTTAGCCTGCGTTTAGTATTAATCTGTGCTTTGGTAAATATTCATGGTGCAACGTATGTAGTTACCCCTGAACATTGAGGCCAAAGCTAACCTGCAAAGCATGATTAATCTGGTCCATAGACTCGTCATCCAGCCTTCCCATTCGTTCTTTTAATCTTCTCTTATCAATAGTTCGAATCTGTTCCAATAACACAATCGAGTCGCGTGAAAGCCCGCAAGACTGTGAAGATAGCTCGATATGGGTCGGCAACTTCGATTTGTCCTTCTGGCTGGTGATAGCCGCTGCGATGACGGTGGGACTGTACCGGTTCCCAACATCGTTTTGAACGATAAGTACCGGCCTCACACCGCCCTGCTCAGAGCCGACCACAGGACTTAAGTCGGCATAAAAAATGTCTCCGCGTTTTACCGTCATGGTCATCACACTCCGTCCGATGTTTGCAGTAATATTCTGACCGACGGTGTTAAGTTTTAATCAGATATACCACAATTATCATCAGGCAATATTCACCTGTTACATTCTATGCATCGGATGTGGTGTTGCGTCCCTTTAGTTTGAAAATATAAAGTCGGAAAAGGTGATTATGCCGCGGTCAAGTGTCAAATCTAAAAAGGTGCCGTCGTTTTTATTGCAGCGTAATATCGCGGTGCCCGCTTTTAAAATCAGCTCCTCATCGCCGGTCGAGGCCTCGGCATGCGGCAGCATGACAAACGCCTGCTCAAGCGACGACAAGAGTGAGCCAGAAAGCAGCGCCTCCTTGGGCGCTGTGAACGACAGCTCACCTTGCTCAATGCCGTACCCCCCCTCCCCATAATAAAAGATCAGCGGCTCGGTAAGCGTCTCGCCGTTAAGCGTTATCGTGAGAATGCCGTCGTTGCTCTTTTTTATAAATCCCCGATAATTCTCATCGCACCATTTAACGGCAATATTAGATTCAAAGGGCCGGTTAAACAGCTTTTCCGACGGCTCTGCCCGGTTGAGTATACCGCAGGCTGTCAGCATCAGCGCCGCAAGGCCTATGTAAAAAAATTGCGTCAGCTTTTTCATAATAATCCCTCCCACTGACAATGATATTAAAGATCGTGCAATATCATCCCCAATAATGCTGCTATGCTTCAAAAAATGAACAGGATTGCGAGAAATGCCGTTTCCGTAAAGCTGTGGGAGAAGGCGGCCCGATATCCGTCGATGCCAACGCATGCAGCGCAGCAGAAAGCGAACCGCGTTTTGCCGGGATAACGGTATAAGCCCAAAGAAAATGCCAAAAGCTCTTGCAACCGGCAAAAACCTGTGATAAACTAACTAAATGAATAGTAATAACGCGTTGACGGAGAAAGTATATCCGCTATAAGCGCTCCAGAGAGATCGGTTCACCGGCTGAAAAACCGATTGCGCAAAGGCAGATTGAAGTTCGCTTCCGAGCGGCGCCGCTGAAGTAATCATGGTAGGCGGCGACGGGTTTACCCCACGTTACCGGGGTACAAAGTGTTCGCCCAATTTTCGGCGAAAAACCGGGTGGTACCGCGGAAGCAGATTTTATGTCCTTTCGTCCCTATTTATTGGGATGAGAGGGCTTTTCTTTTCCCGCAGACAAAAGACGGACATAATAACTTTATGAGGTGATCGTATGAACGAAGCAATCAATCGCATCATCACGCAGGCCGAGCAGGAGCTGCTGGGCGCCGAAAGCTTACCCGCCCTTGACGCGGTGCGCGTCAAATACCTGGGCAAAAAGGGTGAGCTGACCGCCATTTTAAAGGGCATGGGCGCGCTTACCCCCGAAGAGCGTAAGGAGGTTGGTCAGGCCGCCAACGATGCGCGCGCCGTTATTGAGGCGGCGCTGGGCAAAAAGCTGGCCGAGCTTAAAGAAGCGGAATTAAACGCCAAGCTGGCTGACGAGGTCATAGACGTGACGATGCCGGGCCATCACGCGCCGCTGGGCAAGCGCCATCCTTTAAATCTTGTGCTCGATGAAATTAAGGAGATCTTTCTTGGTATGGGCTTTGACGTCGTCGAAGGACCTGAGGTCGAGAAGGACTACTATAACTTTGAGGCGCTCAATATTCCCAAGGAGCACCCCGCGCGCGACACGCAGGACACGTTTTATATCTCGGATGAGATTGTGCTGCGCACCCAGACCTCGCCGGTTCAGATCCGCACGATGGAGCAGCGCAAGCCGCCGATTCGCATTATAGCACCCGGTAAGGTTTACCGCTCCGACGCGGTGGACGCCACCCACTCCCCGCTGTTTCACCAGATTGAGGGCATGGTTATCGACAAAAACATCACGATGTCCGACCTCAAGGGCACGCTTGACACCTTTGCCAAGCGTCTGTACGGCGAGGACACCGTCACGCGCTTTAGGCCGCACCACTTCCCGTTCACCGAGCCTTCGGCCGAGATGGATATCAGGTGCTTTCGCTGCCACGGCGAGGGCTGCCGCCTCTGCAAGGGCGAGGGCTGGATAGAGCTGC
>JAEWMM010000119.1 GCA_023457175.1 Bacillota bacterium
GGTGTCAACCATCTTATAGCTGGCAAAGCGATGCAGCGGCGCGGGATCTACACCGGTCATCCTGTGGATCGTACTGTCCAGAAAGCCGAGCTTTTTGGCCCGCAGATAAATGGTTTCGTCCAGCTTGCCCTGCTCAAGAATCTGCTGCATCTGGGCAAGGTTCAGGAATTTGTACAGGAACCAGCGGTCGATGCGGGTGATGCGGAAAATCTCCTCAACGCCCTCAATGCCGCGGTAAAGCGCCTCGTAGACGGCGAACAGACGCATGTCGTCGCAGGTCTGAACGCGGGTCATAATCTGCTCGTCGGTCTCGTGCACCAGCAGCGGCGACTGCATTGAGTCAAGCTTTAATTCCACCGACTGTGCGGCCTTCATCATCGCCTGCTCAAAGCTGGTGCCGATGCTCATAACCTCGCCGGTCGCCTTCATCTGGGTGCCGAGCTTCTTTTCGCCGTAGATAAATTTATCAAACGGCCAGCGCGGATATTTGACGACGATATAGTCGATCGCAGGCTCAAAGCAGGCGTAGGTGCAGCCGGTGACGGCGTTGACAATCTCGTCGAGCGTGTAGCCGAGCGCAATTTTGGTCGCCACCTTAGCGATGGGGTAGCCGGTCGCCTTTGAGGCGAGCGCCGAGGAACGCGACACGCGGGGGTTAACCTCAATAACCGCGTATTCAAAGCTGTCGGGGTTTAGCGCAAACTGGCAGTTACAGCCGCCCTCGACGCCGAGTGCGTCAACAATTTGCAGCGATGCCGTGCGCAGCATCTGGTATTCCTTGTCGGCCAGCGTCACCGCTGGGGCGATAACGACCGAGTCGCCGGTGTGTACGCCGACCGGGTCGACATTTTCCATCGAGCAGACGGTAATCAGGTTGCCCTTTGAGTCGCGGATAACCTCGAACTCAATCTCCTTCCAGCCGGCGACGCAGCGCTCGACCAGAATCTGGTGGATCGGCGAATGGCGCAGGCCGCTGGCCGCAATCTCGCGCAGATCGGCAAGATCGTTTGCAATGCCGCCGCCGGTGCCGCCGAGCGTAAACGCCGGGCGCACGATGACCGGATAGCCGATCTCGTCGGCAAACCCCAGCGCGTCGTCAATATCGGTCACAACCTTAGAGGGGATGCAGGGCTGACCGATCGACTGCATCGTATCTTTAAACAGCTGGCGGTCCTCGGCCTTGTCAATTGTCTCAGGGCGGGCGCCAAGCAGCTTGACGTTGTGGATATCCAAAAAGCCGTCCTTGGCGAGCTGCATCGACAGGGTCAGACCGGTCTGACCGCCCAGCGTTGAGAGCACGCTGTCCGGCTTTTCGATTTCGATGATGCGCTTAATCGTTTCAAGCGTCAGCGGCTCGATGTAAATGCGGTCGGCCATCCGCTTGTCGGTCATAATGGTGGCGGGGTTTGAGTTGTTGAGCACCACCTCAAGGCCCTCCTCCTTGAGCGCGCGGCAGGCCTGCGTGCCGGCGTAATCAAACTCGGCAGCCTGCCCGATGACGATGGGACCGGAGCCGATCATCAAAACCTTTTTTATATCCTTGCGCAGCGGCATAATTACTTACCCTCCTTAGAGACGTCGATCATAGCGGTGAATTTATCAAACAGATAAGACGTGTCGGCCGGCCCGGCGCAGGCCTCGGGGTGGAACTGCACCGTAAAGACCGGCGCGTGAAGGTAGATAATCCCTTCGCAGGTGCGGTCGTTGGCATTGACGTGGCTAACCTTTGCAATTTTAGGATTAAGCGAATCGCCCAGCACCTCGTAACCGTGGTTCTGGGTTGTGACATAGGTGCGGTCGGCTCCAAGCTCGATGACCGGCTGGTTACCGCCGCGGTGGCCGTAACCCATCTTAACGGTCTTGCCGCCCATAGCCAACGCCATGAGCTGGTGCCCAAGGCAGACGCCCATCACCGGCAGTCCCATCCCGACGATGTCCCGCAGGTTTTCGATGACCTCGACGTTCTCCTCCGGATCGCCGGGGCCGTTCGAGAGCACGACGCCCTCTACGCCCAGCTCTTTAAGCTGTGCGGCGGTGGTACGCGCCGGAACAACCGCGACATCGCAGCCACGCGCGCGCAGGCTCTCGCGGATGTTGCGCTTGTAGCCAAAGTCGAAGAGCGCAATGCGGTGTTTTTTATGCCCATGGGCCGGATATATTCTGGTCGTCGCGGCGGTCACCGAGTCGACCGCCTTGGTCACGGCATAGCTTTTAATGTCGGCCAGCAGCTTGTCCCTGCCGAGCGTTTCAATCGGCATCGTTGTGATCACGCCGTTCATGACGCCGTGCTCGCGCAGGCGGCGGGTGAGCGCGCGGGTGTCAATATCAAACAGGCCGATGGTATTGTGTTTTTTAAGATAGAGGTCGATGCGCTCCTTCGCGCGGAAGTTGGAAGGGGAATCGCACCATTCACGCACGATATAGCCCTTCATATAAATGTCGTCCGACTCGACGTCGTCGTCATTGGTGCCGTAATTACCGATCAGCGGAAAGGTCTGCACCGCAATCTGCCCGTAGTAGCTCGGGTCGGTCAGCGTCTCCTGACAGCCGGTCATGCCGGTGGTGAAAACCACCTCACCAATGGCCGTTCCGGTCGCGCCGAACGACCTGCCCTCAAATACCGTTCCGTCGGCCAACATCAGCCACGCGCGGTCTGCGTTATAAATTGACATGGGACTCCTCCTATTCAAGCGGGGTGTGTTTGTATTCATATTTTCTGCATTAGATGTATAAAACAGATAAATTTGATTCGTTCTTTCTTAGCATTATAACCTAACAACAGTCCAATGTAAAGTAGCTTAAAGCATTTCCATATCGGTTTTTATGCGCGCATTCAGCACCGCCTTTGCACTGCGCGCCACTGTTTTTTATACTAAAAAAAGGAACGGCAATGCGCTCCTTTTTATGAATAAATATTCAAATAATCAAAACAGCAACACTGATCCCCCCAAAAAGAAGCCAGATGCTGCAATAAGAAAACGTCAAAACACGCGGTCTTGGTGGCCCGCTCAAAGGATTGTCCGCTTTTTACCTGTCTCAAAACTGCGCCCGTCATGAACCGTTTTCTCCTTTCTTTAAAAAAATGCGGGTATATCACCCGCATTTTTCTACTTGCTAATGCTTACAATTCTCATTTGATAGGTCTTCTTGCTGGGGGTATCAATATCAACGACGTCGCCGACGCGCTTACTGATAATAGCGCGCCCAACGGGGGAGTCGACAGTGATAATATCTTCGCCGTTGCCGACAGCGCTGCTGCCGATACGATACTCGGTCTCATCGCCGAACTCCATATCAAGCAAAACGACCTTGGTGCCAATAGCAACATAGTCGGTGTTGACCGTCTCAACAATCACAACGTTTTTAAGCTGCTCCTCCAACCGGCTGATACGCGCTTCTAAACGGGCCTGATCGTTTTTTGCTTCATCATATTCACTGTTCTCAGAAAGATCGCCAAAACCACGGGCAATTCGGATCTTTTCCGAAATCTCGTTGCGCTCAACCGTTTTTAAAGTTTCGAGTTCTTCGCGCAGCGACTGGTATTCCTCCCTGGTCATTTCGCTGACCGGGGCCTTTTCCTTTGCCATGATATTATCCTCCTTTTAAAGGATTGCAATAGATGTATTATAGTAAAAAGTATCCCGTTGTGTCAAGCCCAATTTTACCTGAAAAAAACCGGCATATTAAGCGTCTGTTTGCCCGCATTGACAGCATTGATTGCAAGCCTGTGATGAATAAGAAGCAATGCTGCGCCGGTACGGCGAAACAAAACGATGCGCCAAAAACGGCCCGACCCTTATCATGCGCTTTGCCTTATGGCAATATCCATCTATATGCATTAAACGTCGTGCTGATTCCGGTTTCGGG
>JAEWMM010000120.1 GCA_023457175.1 Bacillota bacterium
CGCGCGATGGGCTTTTATCTCGACGGGCGCATCTCGCTGTTTGCCGGAACGCACACCCATGTGCAGACCGCCGACGAGCAGATTCTGCCCAATGGCACCGGCTATATCACCGACCTTGGCATGTGCGGGCCCAAGCAGTCGGTGCTCGGCGTTAAGCCCGAGCAGGTGATCGCACGTTTTCGTACCGCAATGCCCACCCGGTTTGAAAATCCCGACGGCGAGCAGATCATCTGTGGCATCGCCGTTGAGCTCGACGAAAAAAGCGGCAAAGCGAAGGCTATCGAGCGTATTAACCGAACCTGTGGATAAAATGGGCGGATAAAATTAACAATCTGTTTCTTGCAACGCCCGATGACTTTTTTTATAATAATCGCACGGCGATTATTTATGTGTGTAGCGGCTCGCCCCTTACAGGGCAACCGCCTTTAATGCGCAATTATTCATTTGCTTGCGCTTATAGGATAATAAAGCGAATTAAACCGTCCATTATGCAGAATGCTTATAGTTAGAATACAAAGGAGGAATCGCAGATGATCCGAGTAGAAAATAGATTGGGAACGGTTGAAATTACCAGTAATTTTTTTGCCGAGCTGGTCAGCAACGCCGCTTCAAGCTGCTTTGGCGTATCGGGCATGGTGGCTTCGGGCGCGTCGCAGGGCCTGCGTCAGATGACCGGCGCTGAGCTCCCCGATAAGGGCGTGCAGGTCAGCGCCAGGGACGGCGCCCTGATTGTCGATCTGCATATCGAGGTCGCTTACGGTGTGAATATTGCGGCGGTCGTGCGCAGCATCGTGTCGGAGGTGCGCTATGCCGTCGAGGATATCACAGGATTCAAGGTGACCCGCGTCAACGTCTTTGTCGACGCGATGAAATGCGAGTAAAGAGCATAAATTAGGGAGAGTGAATCGTTTGATACAGGGTAAAATGCTTCGTGATGCGATTATTTCAGGCGCAAATCACATTGCAAATAACCGACAGCAGGTGGATGCGTTAAACGTATTCCCGGTGCCGGACGGCGATACCGGCACAAACATGTCGATGACCATTTCCGCGGCCAAGCGCGAGCTTGAGCGCCTCGACGATGACGCCACCGTCGACGAGGTTTCAAAAACCGCGGCCTCGGCGCTGCTGCGCGGCGCGCGCGGTAATTCGGGCGTTTTTTTGTGGCGTTTGTTGCGCGGATTTTCAAAGGGCCTTGCTGGGAAAAAAGCCGCTGCGGCCGACGATATTGCCAACGCGCTGACGCTTGGCGTCGAGGCGGCCTATAAAGCCGTGATGAAGCCGACCGAGGGCACCATTCTCACCGTGTCGCGCGCCGCGGCCGAAACAGCCCGCGAGGCGGCTTCCGGCTTTGGCGAGGATGTGGCAGGCCTTTGGGATAAAATTACCGAGGCCGCATCGCAGATGCTCGATAAAACCCCCGATATGCTGCCGGTACTAAAAAAGGCCGGCGTTGTCGACGCGGGCGGCAAGGGCTTTCTCGTCGTGCTCGAAGGCATGCAGTCGGTGATTAAAAGCGGCGTTATCATTCCGCTGGACGGCGACTCTGGCCGCGCCGCCGCGCCCGCATCGGACGATAGCTCCTTTTTCAAGGATGAGCACGGTTTTGAAGGCGAGATTACCTTTACCTATTGCACCGAGTTTATTGTTCTGCGTAAAGATGCCGAACAGAACGCTTTGGCGCTGCGCGCTTTTCTTGAGACGATCGGCGACTGCGTTGTCGTCGTGGAGGATGAGGACATCATCAAGGTGCATATTCATACCGACCATCCGGGCAGGGCGCTTGAAGAGGCGCTCACCTTCGGCATGCTCACCAACCTGAAAATCGAAAATATGCGCGAGCAGTTTGCCGCGGGCGTTTCAAACGCGCAGAGAACGGCCAAGGCTGAGGCGCAGAGATCGGGCGGGGACTTCCAGTACCAGCCGGTGGATCCGCAGCGCGACTTCGGCTTTGTGTCGGTGGCGGCGGGCGACGGCGTGCGCCAGCTGTTTTTAGACCTTGGTGCGGACAATGTTGTTTCCGGCGGGCAGACCATGAACCCCTCGACCGACGATATTCTGTCGGCCATACACGCAACACCGGCCAAAACGGTGTTTGTATTGCCCAACAATAAGAACATTATCATGGCGGCTGAGCAGGCCATCAAGCTGGCCGACCGGCATGTGATGGTGCTGCAGACCAAAACGGTGCCGCAGGGCCTCTCGGCTATGCTGGCCTTTGATCCGGGCAGCGACAGCGAGAGCAATTATATCGAGATGAGTAAAACCGCCGAGCGGGTCGGCACCGGTCAGATTACCTTTGCCGCCCGCGACAGCGATTTTGACGGCCATAAGATCAAGGAGGGCGAGATTCTCGCACTCGAAAACGGCAAGCTGGCCTTTGTAGAGAAGGATTTGCTCAAGGCCGCCGGCAAGCTGGCAAAATCCCTGATCAAAAAGCAGGATGACTGCGCTTTTGTCACGATTATTTATGGCGCTGACGCCACCGAGGAGCAGGCCAAGCAGATCGAGGAGAGCATCCACGCGAAATACAGCGATGTTGAGGTCACGCTGGTCAACGGCGGGCAGCCGGTTTATTATTTTATCATTTCTGCCGAATAGCAATACCGGTCATGCGCCACATATAATGCTTAATATTTAAACACGACTTTAAACACGACCCTCTGCTGTTTTAAGCCGAGGGTCGTGTTTTATTGCTGCATGGGGTTTGCCTACTGCCGGCAGCAGGTTGAATAAATGAAATAGATTTGCATATTAGCTTGAATATTTAGATAAAGAAGCAATTGATAATTTGTAATGATATCACAAATAGATATACTTTTTTATCAAAAATAATAGGTTTTATTTGCCATTATAATGAAAATGGTTCTCAAAATGTAAAATATATAGATAACGCTTTACATATTGGTCATATTGTAGTACAATTTGCTCATAACCAACAGACAAAGAGGTCGATTGGGTTGGCGTTTATAAGCTTACCTTAAATCGACTTTTTTAAATTCAAATGCATACAAAAAGAGTTATTATACATATTTTTTGAATTTTGTCTGTTGTGCTTATGCCGTTTAAAACAGGATTGTCTTAAACAAAAAACAAAAACAGGAGGATTATCATGAGAAAATTACTTACGTTAGCGCTTGCACTGATGCTTGTCGCCGTATTGGTATCCTGCGGCGGAACCTCTTCCGCGCCTGCGGCACCGTCTGCGGCGCCTTCCGAAGCCTCTTCGGCATCCGGAGCCGTTTCCCCTGCTCCCGCGGTTGACAGAAGCAAGGAATTTATTACGGTGCTCACCGGCCCGACCAGCGGCATTTACTTCCCGATTGGCGGCGCTTTTTCCAAAGTGCTTGGCGATATGGGTTACAAGACGTCCGCCACCGCGACGGGCGCTACAGCCGAGAATATTAACGCCATCCTGACCGGACAGGGCGAGCTGGCCATTGCGATGAGCGACTCGGTCATTCAGGCCGTTGAGGCGTTCGGCGCATACGAGGGCAAGGAGCCCGCAACCGACCTGCGCGCGATGATGGGTCTGTGGCCCAACGTTTGCCAGATTGTGACGACTGCCGATTCGGGCATCAAAAAGTTCGAAGATATGAAGGGCAAGAAGGTTGGCGTCGGCGCGCCGAATTCCGGTGTTGAGCTTAATGCCAGAATGATGTTCGAAGCGTACGATATGACCTACGACGACTGCAAGGTCGATTACCTTTCCTACGGCGAAGCGATCGACCAGATGAAGAACGGCCAGTGCGACGTCGCGTTCGTGACCTCCGGTCTGGGCAACGCGACCATTAAGGAGCTTGGCGTTACCAAGGAAATTGTTTTTGTTCCTGTCGAGGGCGAGGCGCTCAAGAATCTGGTTGAAAAATACCCGTTCTATGTCGAGTGGAGCATTCCGAAGGATGTTTACGGCACCAAGGAAGATACGACGACCGCCGCGGTCATGAACATCATGCTGGTGGCCAAGGACCTGCCTGACGAGGTTGTTTACGACATGCTTGCCGGCTTCTATTCCGACGAAGGCCTTGCGACCATCGGTGCCTCCCACGCGACGGCCAAGAAGGAAATTACGCTTGACACCGCGCTGCGCGGTCTCAAGGGCACCTCTGTAGAGCTGCATCCCGGCGCGGTCAAGTTCTACGCCGAGAAGGGCATTGCTGTCAGCTAAACCGATATGACCGACGTTCAAACGGTAAATTTCTTTAATAATGGGCGGAGAAAACGCTTCGGCGTTTTCTCCGCGGTATTAGGCATCCTTTTATCAATCGGCGTGTTTGTTTGGTACAGCTGGGCGTCCGCAACTGTTTTGCGGATATCCGACTGGAAAACGGGAGAGGTTTATATCGAAGTACCGGCTAAAGCGGGCGATCATTTATTTTTCGGGTGGATGCACTCGCTTGAAAAGATACCGTGGAACGAATATTACCACATAGCACCCGACGGCACCCTGGTTTTGGATACCATCAGCTTTCCGGCGTTTGGCGCGGGTATTCCCGAGAATAAGGGTAAGACCTGCCGCGTTGAGAACGGGCTGATTTACATGGACGATATTGGGCAGGAATTTGACGAATTTGTTTGGATTAATTCGCACTACGCCGTCCGCGACATCAAGCTTAACGATGTATTGATTACAAGCGGTGAGCGCCTGCCGGAGCACACCCGGCTCAGACTTATAATCGAAAGGAGATTTTTGCGTGGCAAATAAAATCCCTGAGGATAAAAACATAGATATAGCTGATGAAATCATCGATATTCCAGCCGACGCAACGCTGAGCGCGCAACAGCAGGAGCTCATCGAATCGCTGGATAAGGAATCTGCAACCAGAAAGCTTGGCGGGGGCGTGGGCAAGGCGCTCTACTGGATGGCAGTCATCGTCTCGCTTTATCATCTTTATACGGCGGCTTTCGGCCCGCCTTTAACGCTTAAGCACCGCTCGCTGCATGTGGCGATGATGCTGGCGCTGACCTTTATCATGTATCCGTTTTCGGCAAAATCCAAATTTAAAAGATCGGTTGCCTGGTACGACTGGGTTCTGGTCGCGCTTTCGTTCGCGGCGCCGCTCTATGTCTGGACACAGTTTGTCGGCGTAGTTGAGCGTGCGGGCAGGCCCAATCAGATGGATCTGGTCATGGCGACGCTGCTCGTTGTACTGGTGCTGGAAGCAGCCAGACGCTGCGGCGGCTGGGCGCTGCCGGTCTTGAGCCTGATCTTTATTGCCTATGGCCTGTGGGGGCGCGGTTTGCCCGGCATGTTTGCGCATCGCGGCTATACCTGGGCGTCGCTTTCCAATCACTTTTTTGCTAATACCGAGGGTATTTACGGCACCTCGGTCAGCGTTGCCTCAAGCTATATCTTCCTGTTCATCCTTTTCGGCGCGGTTATGAACAAGTCGGGCATGGGTAAATTTTTCAACGATATTTCGCTGGCGCTGGCCGGACACACCAAGGGCGGACCCGCCAAGGTATCGGTTATCGCCTCCGGCTTGCTGGGCTCCATCAACGGTTCGGCTGTTGCCAATGTTGTGACCACCGGCGCGTTTACCATTCCGCTGATGAAAAAGACCGGCTACTCGGCCGAATTTGCCGGGGCTGTTGAATCGTCGGCTTCGGTCGGCGGTCAGCTTCTGCCGCCTGTCATGGGCGCGGCGGCATTTATCATGGCCGAAATGCTGGGCGTCAGATATTCCGAGATTATTGTGTGCGCGGCTGTTCCCGCGTTGCTGTACTACGCCGGCATTCTGGTTCAGGTGCAGCTGCGCGCCTCCAAGGACGGGCTGCTGGGCCTTTCCAAGGATAAGCTGCCCCGCGCGGGCGCCATCATGAAGGAACAGGGGCACCTGCTGCTGCCGATTATCTTTCTGCTGTTCATGCTGTTCTTCTCGGGCACCACCGTTATCTTCTCGGCGTTCTACACGATCATTGTTACCGTATTGGTGTCGATGCTCAGAAAATCCACCCGCATGAGCCTTAAGGATATGGTGGATGCGCTGGCGGAGGGCGCCAAGTCTACTGTGGCCGTGGCTGTAGCCTGCGCCTGCGTCGGCATGATTATCGGCGTTTCCTCCAAGACCGGCTTCGGCTTGAATATGGCTAACGCCATTATTGCGCTGGGCGGCAAGAGTCTGATCTTTACGCTGGTCTTTTCGATGATCACCTGCATGATTCTCGGCATGGGTCTGCCCTCTATTCCGGCGTATATCATCACTGCGACCATTGCCGCACCTGCGCTGGCAAAGCTTGGCGTCTCTGAAATGGCGGCGCACCTGTTCGCCTTCTACTTTGCCATGTTTGCGAATATTACGCCCCCTGTTGCGCTGGCTGCGTTTGCCGCTGCGGGACTTTCGGGCGGTAATGCCGTCAAGACGGGCTTACAATCTGTCAAGCTTTCGATTGCGGGATTTATTGTGCCGTATATGTTTGTCTTTCTCCCCAGCTACTGTTGATGAACACAACGTTCATAGAGGGACTGTGGGTGACGCTTGCCGCGTGCGTAGGCGTTTTTATGATAGGCGCGGCTGTCGAGGGCTATCTGTTTGCCCGGATTAATATTGTATTTCGCGTCATGCTGTTTGCGGGGGCGCTGCTGCTGATCGACAGCGGACTTTGGACTGATATTGGCGGCTTTGTGATACTGGTGCTTGTTGTGGCATGGCAATATGGCTTGGCACGACGCCGGGCGGTTGTATAAAAGGCGGGCTTAAGGCGCTGGCGAGAAGGCCTTGAGGTGCTGTATGGCGCAGGCTGCCGGCGGTGTGACAATGTATTGGCCCGCGTTAAGGGATAGATGTAAGGGCGGTAATTAGCTTTGTAACCGCTTCAAACAATATAAATCCTACTGTGCAGGCACTGTGTATTTTGCTGATGCCCTTAGACTGCGGATGCTGTTATGCGGCCCAACTCAAAATTACTAAAATGCAAATGTGATTTTAGCACGAAAAAAGGCACTCCGTTCGGAGTGCCTTTTGGTGAGCCACCGGGGATTCGAACCCCGGACCCTTTGATTAAAAGATATTCCTCACTTCTCTAAAGCTACTTTCTAGGTATGATTTTGACAAATGATAATATTGCCGTTTGGTAAAAGCAGCATCAGAATGCCCCACTATTTCTTTGACCACATAATCAGGTAGATTGTTCTCAAATAAAGCTGTAATGTAATTGTGCCTGAACATATGAGAGGTAATGTTCTCAATAGGTTCATCAGGATAGGCAGCTTTGAGGTCGGTCAACCACCGCTTATGCATTTTTTTAAATGATGTATGTGTATGTAGTTTCCCGGTAGTTTTTTGTGTAAAAATGTAATTTCCAGAACAACCTTTACTTTCAATTAGAATATTTAAGAGTTTATCCGGAACAGGAACAATTCTAAAACCGTTTTCTGTTTTGGGTTCTTTTATTATCGGAATATTCTTTTTGAAAGCAATTGCTTTGCATATTCTCATAACTTTCTTATCAAAATCAATATCTTGCCATTGCAAGGCTAACGCTTCACCACGCCTGATACCAGTATAAAAGAGTGTGAGGAAGTAAAGCTGATATTCATGGTTGAATTTCAGAATTTTCTCAATTGAAGTTGCTGAAATTGCATTGCGCCGGTTGTATTTTAAACCGCTTGGTAAGGTAAGCAGTAATGATGGATTCTTTTCTATATATTCCTGAATTAGTGCGTGACGATATATTTGAGTGATAACAACTTTCAATTTATGCAATTGGCTTTTTGAATACCCTTCCGCATGTTTATCATTAATAACCTTTTGAAGGTTAGCATATTTTATTTCTTCAAATTTCAAACCGTGTATAGAGCTTAACAGATTAATGCAGCATCTATAATTAACCTGAGTAGAATACGCTATCGCCCCCTTATGTGTTTCAAACCATTCTTGTGCCACTTCTGAAAATGTCATGATGTGTCTCCTTCAAGTGTAAAAAGTGTGTAAGACTACATTTTACAACATTCGACAAAATTGGAGAATAAACCAATGAAAATTGAAGTATTCAAACTTGCTGTTTTTAATAATCCGACTATAAAGGCTAATGCCTCCATCACGATCGAGGACGCCATAGCCATAAATGATATAATACTGAAACAAACAGAGAACGGTATATATTTCTTAAAATTTCCCACAAAAGAAAAACAGGGTGAACGGTGTAATATCGTTCACCCTGTTTCGTTACAGGCCAGAAATCAGATACTGAGCGCTATACTTGCAGCTTATCAAAAAGCGCTGCAAGAAACATAAATACTGCTATAAAGAACAACGGAGGAAAGAACATGAAAACAATTGCAGTAATCAATATCAAAGGCGGCGTCGGGAAAACCATTTCGGCCGTCAACATCGGAGCCATCCTCAACGCTCATGGCAAACGGGTGCTGCTGGTGGATTTAGACGCCCAGTCCAACGCCACGCAGCTGCTTAATTGCTACGGCAAGGGCGGCAACTCCATTTCAGAAGCTTTCTTAGAAAAGGATTTTCAGACATCCGGCGCGATACTCAAAACCGACTATGAAAATTTGGACGTGCTGCCTTCCAGTATCAATTTTGCCTTTGCTGAAAGCAAAATTATTGTGGATACCACCCGGCAGCAGCAAACCCGGCTGAAAAAGGCGCTGAAACAGGTCGATACCGAATATGATTACTGCCTACTGGATTGCCCCCCGAATATCGGCGTTATTACTATCAACGCCCTGACCGCCGCAGATTATGCCATTGTTCCTATCAAGATTGACCAGTTCGCCCTTGACGGCCTGGACTACCTGATCAGCGCCGTTATGGAAATAAAAGAGGAATTCAACGAGGATTTAAAATTCCTTGGCTGCTTCGTCACGATGGACAACCTGACCAGCGTAAACAAAGAAATAAAAAAAGTCATGTATCAGCAGCCCATTCTAAAAATGTTTGAAACCAGCATCAAGCAAAACACTAGGGTGCCGGAAAGCACCTTTGCACAGGCCCCGGTAGTCTTTACAGCGCCGAAGTCGGCCGCTAGCGTCAACTATACGACACTGACGCAGGAGCTGGTACAGCGCATGGAGGGGGTACAGTAATGGCATTTACGGTGAATAACAAGATGCTGGGCAATATCGGTAAGGTTGCCGACAACGCCAGCAAGCTTGAAGCCAGCGAAGAATTTCGCCTGGACTATATTCCACTGAACAAAATATACCGCAGCGCGAAAAATTTCTTCGGCCTTCGGGAAATTGAGGACTTGGCCGACAGCATCGCGCAAAACGGCCTGCAGCATAACATTGTCGTCCGGAAGCTGGACAACGGGGAATATGAGCTGATCAGCGGGGAGCGCCGTTTCTGTGCATTTCAGCTGCTGCGTGACCGGTACGGCGACAAATACAAGCTAATCCCGGCCAAGATCAGCAAAGCTGATGATGTGGATGCTGAAATCAGCCTGATTCACGCCAATACCGACGTTCGCCAGCTGACGCCTGCCGCGCAGCTGCAGAGCGTAGAGCGCCTAAAGGCGCTGTATGAGATTAAAAGGCAGCGCGGCGAAAAGATCAGCGGCAGGCTGCGGGAGCGTCTGGCAGCTGATTTAAGGCTGTCTGTCGGGCAGGTGGGAAACCTTGAAAACATTTCTGCCAACCTGGACGATGAAATCAAGGCACGGTTCATGGCCGGTGAAATCAGTATTCCGCAGGCGGTTGACCTTATAAGAAAAGAGCCGGTGACAGAAATGGTACCGCCCAAGCCGAAAGATTTTGTACGGTATAAATTCCCCGCCGCTGCTATTGAGCAGTATTTTTCAGGCATGAGCAAAAAGGAAATTGAACAGCAGCTGAACGACATTCTACAGCGGCATTTTGAAAGCCGGTGACAGGAATGGCACCGACAGAAAGGACAGGCTTCATGAATAATCAAGATAAAGCTGCTTCACTCGAAGCACTGAAAGACCTGCTATCCGAGCAGTGGAGCAACAACGCTTGCTTGGGCTACCTGCTTTCCGCTTTGGAGGACTTAGGCTATTCGGGTAAAGCCATACAGGACATCGTACTTACTACCCAATCGGAATTTAACAGTATGACAACTAAGGAAGCAGCAGACTATTATTGCCGCAGCCGATATTAATCGTGACAAAAATGGCACCGATTATAGTTCCGGTAACAAGCGTCCTGTTTTTGGCTGTAAATCGCGTCCGCAAAAGCGTCTAAATTTCGGACGCAATTGTGGGCGCGACTAAGGGCACAGAACCTTCAAATTTCCTCATGATAAAGCCAATATTCCGTTGCTGATATGGACGCGATTGTGGACGCGAGTTTTATAATTTTGCATCCAT